>LNFH01000348.1 GCA_001464235.1 Rhizobiales bacterium Ga0077556
ACGGTGTCGCCGTTCATGCCGACACACATGGAACAGCCGGAGGCGACCCATTCCAGCCCGGCCTCGGTGAACACGCGGGCGAGGCCTTCCTCCTCAGCCTGCTGCTTCACCAGCGACGATCCCGGCGAGACGAGCCCCGGCACCACCGCCTTGCGGCCGGTGAGGATCTTCGCCGCGGCGCGCAGGTCCTCGATCCGCGCATTGGTGCACGAGCCGATGAAGACACGGTCGATGGCGACCGACTGCAGCGCCTGGCCCGGGGCGAGCCCCATATAGTCGAGCGCGTCGCGCGCCGCCGCCGCCTTGAGCGGGTCCGCCATGCGCTCGGGGTCGGGCACGCGCGCGTCGATCGGCAGCGCCTGTTCCGGGCTGGTGCCCCAGGTGACGGTCGGGGCGATGTCGCCCGCGGCGAGGCTCACCTCGCGGTCGAAGACGGCGTCGGCGTCGCCCGCGAGACCGGCCCAGTCCGCCATCGCCCGGTCCCACAGGGGCCCGTCCGGCGCGAAGGGGCGGCCCTTCAGATAGGCGAAGGTGACGGCGTCGGGCGCCACCATGCCGCAGCGCCCGCCGGCCTCGATCGACATGTTGCACAGGGTCATCCGGCCCTCCATCGACAGGGCGCGGATGGCGGAGCCGGCATATTCGATGGCGTGGCCCGCCGCGCCGTCGGCGCCGATGGTGGCGATCACCGTCAGCATGATGTCCTTGGCGGTGATCCCCGGCGCCGTCGCGCCCTCGACGGTGATCCGCATGCGCTTCGGCTTCTTCTGCCAGAGCGTCTGGGTCGCCAGCACATGGGCGACCTCGGAGGCGCCGATCCCGAAGGCATAGGCGCCGAAAGCGCCGTGGGTCGAGGTGTGGCTGTCGCCGCAGACGACGGTGAGGCCGGGGAGGGTCAGGCCCTGTTCCGTGCCGGTGACGTGGACGATGCCTTGGCGGCGGTCGTCGAGGCCGAAGAGGGTGATGCCGTGGGCGGCGGTGTTGGCGCCGAGCTGCTCGACCATCCGCGCGATGGAGGGATCCGGCACGGGGCCGCCGCGGCCACGGGTCGGCACGTAGTGGTCGGCGACGCCGAAGGTCAGGTCCGGACGCGCCACGGCCGCGCCGCGCGCAGCGATCTGACCGAAGGCATGATGCGAGCCCTCATGCACGAAATGACGGTCGATCCACAGGAGCGACAGGCCGTCGGAACGGCGCGCCACCACGTGACGATCCCAGAGCCTGTCGAACAGGGTGGCGGGCAATTCCACTCTCATCTCCGCGACGACGCTTGACGGACAAACATTGTATCATAGGATAGACAAAGCTTGAAATCTCTCTATCTCTATTCGTCGAACAGGCCGGCAGACAAATGCAAACCGTCACACTGCCGAACAAGGGGCCCGCGCCAATGCGCCCTGGTGTGACTCCCGGCCTGAGAGGGAGAGAAGTCATGTCCGAAGCGATCGAAACGTCCAAGACGAGACGCGTGTACCTGACCCTGCGGGACCGGATCTCCTCCGGCGAGCTGACACCGGGCACGCGGCTGCCGTCCGAGCCGGACCTCGCCGGTCTTCACGACGTGTCGCGTGTGACCATCCGGCGGGCGCTGGCCGAGCTGGAGCGCGAGGGGCTGATTTCGCGGCGCCCGGGGGCAGGAACCTTCATCACCGCCCGGATGATCAAGCGGCCCATCGTCGCAGACCTGTCGAACGCGCTCGCGCACCTCGTGGAGATGGGCCGGTCCACCGACGTCCGCCTGCTGCAGTTCGGCTACGTCGAGGCCAATCCCGACGTCGCCGAGGCGCTGAAGCTCGAGGCCGGCGAGCGGGTGCAGCGCTCGGTCCGGGTGCGCATCATCGACGGCGAGCCCTTCTCCTACCTCGTCACCCACGTGCCCCAGCGCATCGGCACGACCTATACCGAGGCCGAGCTCGGCGTGCAGCCGCTCCTGACCCTCATCGAGCGCTCCGGCGTCAAGGTCGACCGCGCCACGCAGACCATCACCGCCGCCCTCGCGGGACCCGACGTGGCCGAAGCCCTCAGCGTCGACATCGGCGCGCCGCTCCTCGCCCTCAACCGCGTCGTCTTCGACGTCAAGCGCCGTGGCATCGAGCACCTGACCGCCTTCTACCGGCCCGACCGCTATTCCTTCCAGATGGACCTCGTGCGCATCGATTCCGGCGGCGACCGCCTGTGGTCGCCGGTGGAGCGCCTGCGCATGGGCGTCGGCCTCAACGGAGCGGACGCCAACGACTGACGACCAGGGCGCGCTCGCGCGCCCCTGACAGACCCTACGAGCGGGCGATCAACGCCTGCCGCTTCCAGAGTGTAACCGACGGAGACCAGCCACCATGACCGACTGGACTGCAACGACGCGACGTAGCCTCCTGAAGACCGGTGCCGCCGGCGCCGCCATCATCGCCGCCCCGGGCCTCGTCAGGGCCCAGGCCCCGGTGGTCAAGCTCGGCATCCTCCAGCCCGTCACCGGCGCGCTCGCCCAGGACGGCGAGTACGGCCGGCTCGGCGCCCAACTCGCCATCGACGAGATCAACAAGGCCGGCGGCATCAAGTCGCTCGGCGGCGCCATGATCGAGATGGTCTTCGGCGATGCCCGCTCCAACCCGGAGGCCGGCACCCAGGAGGTCGAGAAGATGCATGCCGAGGGGGTCTCGGCCATCGTCGGCGGCTTCGCCTCGCCCATCTGCCTCGCCGCCTCGCAGGCGGCCTCGCGCTACGACATCGCCTATGCGGTGGACGTCGGCGTCTCCGACCAGATCGTCTCGCGCGGCCTGAAGAACACCTTCCGCTTCGGCCCCGGCTTCGGCGCCGTCACCCGCGCCGCCATCGACAACCTCGTCAAGCTCAACGACGCCGCCGGCAAGCCGGCGAAGACGGTGGTGCTGGTGCACGAGGACGGCCTCTTCGGCACCGGCCTCGCCAAGCTGATGAACGACCGCCTCTCGGCCCTCGGCTTCCAGATCCTGGAGACGATCCCGCACCCGACGCCGGCCCGCGACATGTCCAACGTCGCCCTGCGCATCCGGGCGCTGAACCCCGACCTCGTCATCCCGTCGAGCTACTATGGCGAGTTCGTGCTGCTCGCCCGCACCATGCAGCAGCAGCGCATCCGGCCGAAGGGCATCTATGCGGTGCTCAACGGCGCGGCGTCGAACTTCCGCTTCGTCAAGGAATTCCCGGACGCCGCCAACAACGTCATGGACTGCAACCACTGGGCCGACCCGCGCAAGCCCAAGACGGCCGAGCTGCGCAGGCAGGTCGAGGCCATGGGCCGCTTCTGGCTCTACAACGTGCCGCTGAACTATTCCTCGGTGCGGCTGGTGGCCGATGCGGTGGAGCGCGCCGCCTCGCGCGACCGCGTCAAGATCATCGAGGCCATGGCCGCCTCAACCTTCGCCGACCACATCATGCCTTACGGCGCGACCAAGTTCGAGAACGGCCAGAACACCGCTGCCGCGCCGGTCAACACCCAGGTCCAGAACGGCGACATCAAGGTGATCTTCCCCGACACCTTCGCCGACGCCAAGCCGGTCTTCCCCGTGACCGGCTGACGCCGGCCGCTCCGCATTCCCATGCCCCGCGGCCGGCCACCCGCCGCGGGGTCTTCATGCCGGTGAGGTTTCTCTCCCGTGTTCAGGTCCTATCCGCCGCAGATCGTGCTCGAGGCCGTGCTCAACGGCCTCCTCACCGGCGCCGTCTATGCCCTCGTCGCGCTGGGGCTGACGCTGGTCTACGGCGTCCTCCACATCATCAATTTCGCCCACGGCGCCATGCTGACGCTGGCCATGTTCGCCGTGCTGGTCGCCCATCTCGGCTTCGGCATCGATCCCTATCTCGCCATCCTGCCACTAACGCCGCTGTTCTTCGCCCTCGGCTACGGCGTGCAGCGCTTCGTCATCTCTCCCGCCAGCCGCAACGACGACGGCGCCATCCTCCTGGTGACGCTCGGCCTCTCCATCGTCATCGAGAACCTGCTGCTCGCCGTCTTCCGCTCGGACACGCGGGCCCTGACCCTCGACTACTCCTTCTCGGTGGTGGATCTCGGCTTCGCCCTGCTGTCGCTGCCGCGGGTGATCGGCTTCGGCGTCGCCATCCTCGTCGCGGCGGGCCTGTGGGCCGTCCTCGCCCTCACCGACACCGGCAAGGCCATCCGGGCGGTCGCGAAGGAGAAGCTCGGCGCCTCCCTCGTCGGCATCGACGTCAACCACATCTACGCCGTCACCTTCGGCCTCGGCGCCGCGACGCTGGCGGTCGCCGCCTGCCTGCTGATGCCGTCGTTCTATGTCAATCCGCGCGTCGGCAACGCCTTCGTCCTCGTCGCCTTCACGGTGGTGGTGCTCGGCGGCATGGGGTCGATTGCCGGCGCCCTCGTCGGCGGCCTCGTCATCGGCGTGGTGGAGAGCCTTTCCGGCCTCTATCTCGGCGAGAGCCTCGGCCAGATCGGCATCTTCCTCATCTTCATCCTCGTGCTGCTCTTCCGCCCGACAGGCCTGTTCGGAGCGCGGGCATGACGATGCTGTCTCTCTGCCCCCCACCCCCGACCCCTCCCCTCCGCAAGCGGGGGGAGGGGAGGCGCGCCCGCCTGCCCACGTGGCGGCTGTTTCACGCCGGCATGCACGCCGCACTGTTCCCCTCCCCCCGCTTCCGGAGGGGAGGGGTCAGGGGTGGGGGGCGCAGGAGACCAGGGCTCTCGCTGCTCGGTCGCGCCTCGTCATCCGCGGGGGGCACGCCATGAGCTCCGGCACCCTCGCCGCCTATCGTCCGATCCTGATCGCCGTCGCGGCCTTCGCCGCGCTGCCGCTCGCCGTGCCGCTGCTCGTCGGCGCCGGCCTCTTCGCCGGGGCCAACACCTTCTACAACCTGATGATCTTCATCCTGATCATCACGCTGGCGGCGCAGGGCTGGAACATCGCGGGCGGCTATGGCGGCCAGTTCTCCTTCGGCCACGCCGCCTTCTTCGGCACCGGCGCCTATGCCCAGGCGGTGCTCCAGACCCGCTACGGGGTCAACGCCTGGGCGGCGCTGCCGGTCGCCATGGCGCTCGGCGGCCTCGTCGGCGCGGTGATCGGCCTGCTCGCCTTCCGCGCCCGCCTGCGCGGCTCCTACTTCGCCCTCGTCACCCTCGCCTTCGCCGAGGTCTTCCGCATCCTCGCCAACGCCACCCCGATCACCGGCGGCGCCGCCGGCACGCTTGTGCCGCTGCGCATCGGCTTCGGGCAGATGCAGTTCGAGGCGCCCGCCGCCTTCTTCTATCTCGCGCTCGCCTTCGTCGCGGTGGTACTGGTCCTCAACCGGGTGCTGGAGCGCTCCCGCTTCGGCGCCTGGCTGGTGGCGGTGCGTGAGAACGAGGACGCCGCCCGGGCGCTCGGTGTCGACACGCTGGCGGTGAAGCTGAAGGCCATCACGCTCTCCGCCGCGATCACGGCGGTGGCCGGCGCGCTCTACACCCAGAAATTCCTCTATGTGGACGCCAACATCGCCTATGGGGCCTGGATATCGGTGGAGGCGCTGCTCGCCCCCATCGTCGGCGGCATCGGCACCGTCTTCGGCCCGCTCATCGGCGCCGTGGCGCTGATCGGCCTCGGCGAGGCGGCCAAGACCGCCATCCACGCCGCCTTCGGCTCGGCCGTCCCCGGCGTCGACCTCGTGGTCTACGGCGCCCTGCTGATCGTCGTCATCGCCTTCGCGCCCCGCGGCCTCATCGGTCTCCTCAAGGCCGGGGGAGGGCGCTGATGCTGGCGGTCGAGACACTGTCCAAGCGCTTCGGCGGCCTCGTCGCCGTCAGCGACGTCAGCCTGACGGTGCCGGAAGGCTCCATCACCGGGCTCATCGGCCCGAACGGTGCCGGCAAGACGACGCTCTTCACGCTGATCTCCGGCTTCCAGACGCCCTCCGCCGGGCGGGTCCTCTTCGCGGGGGAGGACGTCACCGGCCGTACGCCCGAGAGCCTCGCGGTGCTCGGCATCGCGCGCACCTTCCAGATCGTCCAGCCCTTCGCCGGTCTCACCGTGCTGGAGAACGTCGCGGTGGGCGCCTATCTGCGCCATCCCGGCCGCCGGGACGCCATGGCCCATGCGGAAGCCGTGGCGGAGAGGGTCGGCCTCGCCGATCTCGGCCGGCCCGCCTCCTCGCTCACGGTTGCCGGGCGCAAGCGGCTGGAGCTCGCCCGCGCCCTCGCCACCGGGCCGCGCCTCCTGCTCCTCGACGAGGTGCTGGCCGGCCTCAACCCCTCCGAGATCCGCGACATCATTCCGGTCATCCGCGCCATCCGGGACAGCGGCGTCACGATCCTGATGATCGAGCACGTCATGCAGGCGGTGATGAGTCTGTGCGAACAGGTCCATGTCCTCGCCAACGGCCGGCTGATCGCCGCCGGCACCCCGGCCGAGGTGGTGAGCGATCCGCAGGTGGTGGAGGCCTATCTCGGCCCCGGTGCCGCCGGCCGCCTGCAGAAGGGGGCCGCCCATGGCTGAGCCGATCTTATCGGTCGAGGGCCTCGTCGCCGGCTATGGCGCCACCGAGATCCTGCGCGGCCTGTCGATGAGCGTCGCGCAGGCCGAGACCGTCGCCGTCCTCGGCTCCAACGGCGTCGGCAAGACGACGCTCAACATGGTGCTGTCGGGCATCCTGCGCGCCTCGTCCGGCACGGTGCGCTTCCTCGGCGAGGACATTTCCCGCGCGACTCCCGGCGAGATCGTCTCGCGCGGCCTCATCCACGTGCCCGAGGGGCGCAAGATCTTCCCCAACATGACCGTGCGCGAGAACCTCGTCCTCGGCTCCTACCGGCGCGGCAAGCCAGCCCGCGCCGCCAATCTCGACCGGGTCTTCTCGACCTTCCCGCGCCTCAGGGAGCGCGTGTCCCAGTTCGCCGGCACGCTCTCCGGTGGCGAGCAGCAGATGCTCGCCATCGGCCGCGGCCTCATGGCCGAGCCGAAGCTCCTCATCCTCGACGAGCCCTCCCTCGGCCTGTCGCCGCTCCTCGTCGAGGAGATGTTTGCCCTGGTCCGCGCGATCCATGCGCAGGGCCTCGCCGTGCTGCTGGTCGAGCAGAACGTCGTGCAGTCGCTGGAGGTCGCCTCGCGCGCCTTCATCCTGGAGAACGGCGTCTTCGCGCTGTCGGGCGCGGCGGCGGACCTTGCCGCCA
This sequence comes from Rhizobiales bacterium Ga0077556, assembly GCA_001464235.1. Lineage (GTDB taxonomy): Bacteria > Pseudomonadota > Alphaproteobacteria > Rhizobiales > Phreatobacteraceae > Phreatobacter. The sequence continues at coordinate 7,145 of LNFH01000348.1, forward strand.
GCGACGACCTGCGCCGCGCCTATCTGGGGCTTTAGACCATGCCCCTGTCCACGCCTGCCCTTCATGACCGATGCCTTGCCGGAGACCTCCGATGACCCGCCCCGCTGACACCCTGCGCGCCCGGCTCGACCAGCGGCCGGTCCTGCTGGCACCGGGCGCGGTGGATCCGCTGACGGCCCAGATCGCCGTCCTTGCCGGCTTCGAGGCGCTGTACCTGACCGGCGCCGGCATCGCCTACACCCGGCTCGGCATGCCCGACATCGGCCTCACCACCATGAGCGACGTCACCGACGTCATCATGCGCATCGCCGACAAGGTGGCGGTGCCGCTCATCGTCGACGGCGACACCGGCTTCGGCAACGCCATCAACGTCCAGCGCACGGTCCGCTGCTTCGAGCGCGCGGGGGCCGCCGCCATCCAGCTCGAGGACCAGACCTTCCCCAAGCGCTGCGGCCATCTCAGGGGCAAGACCGTGGTGCCGGCCGACGAGATGGTCGGCAAGATCAAGGCGGCGGTCGACGCCCGGCAGCACGGCCTGCTCGTCATCGGCCGCACCGACGCCGGGGCCGTCGAGGGCTTCGAGCGCGCCTTCGAGCGCGCCGAGCTCTATGCCGAGGCCGGGGCCGACATCATCTTCGTCGAGGCGCCGCGCACCCGCGAGGAGCTCGCCTCGGTGCCGCAGCGGCTGGGCTCCATCCGCCCCCTCATGGCCAACATGGTCGAGGGCGGCCGTACCCCGATGACGCCCGTCGCCGACCTCGAGGCGATGGGCTTCAGCCTCGTCGTCTTCTCCGCCGGCGTCGTCCGCGCCATGGCGAAGACCGCCCGCCGCTTCTACGACACCCTGCGCTCCGACGGGACGACGGACTCCATCCGCGAGGACATGTACGACTTCGATGAGCTCGCCGACATCGTCGGCACCAGCGACCTCCTGGAGATCGGCAAGCGCTACGACACCACCGGGGGCGCATGATGACCCTCGACCCCGTCACCCTCGCGGTCCTCAAGGGGCGGCTCGAGCAGATCGCCGACGAGATGGACGCGACGCTCTATCGCTCCGCCTTCAACCCGATCATCGCCGAGGCGCGGGACGCCTGCCACGGCCTCTACCACCGCGACACCGGGGACACCCTCGTCCAGGGAACCAAGGGGCTGCCGATCTTCGTCGGCGCCATGGCCTTCGCGGTGAAGGCGGTGATCGACAAGGTGAAGGCGCAAGGCGGCCTGAAGCCCGGCGACACCTTCATCTTCAACGATCCCTATGCCGGCGGCACCCATCTCAACGACATCCGCCTGGTGAGGCCGGTCTTCCGCGACGGCGCGCTGTTCTGCTGGCTCGCTTCCGCCGGCCACTGGCTCGACCTCGGCGGCAACGTGCCCGGCGGCTACAATCCCGTGGCGACGGAGAGCTTCCAGGAGGGCGTGCTGATCCCGGTGGTCAAGCTCGTCGCCGGCGGGGAGATGCGCCAGGACATTCTCGACATCCTCGCCGCCAATTCGCGCCTGCCGAACTCCAACTGGGGCGACCTCAACGGCCAGCTCAACGCCCTCGACCTCGGCGAGGGCCGGCTGAACGCGCTGCTCGACCAGTATGGCGCGGCGACGGTGGACGGCGCCTTCGCCGCCTTCTCCGCACGGGCCGAGGCGCTGATGCGCGAGGCCATCGCGGCGCTTCCCGACGGCACCTATTCCTTCGAGGACTATCTGGACAACGACGGCATCGTCGATGCCCCGCTCACCGTCGCCCTCGACCTGACGATTGCGGGCGACAGCATGACGCTCGACGTCTCGCGCTCCTCGCCGCCCTGTGCAGGGCCGATCAACATCTCGGTGCCGACCACCATCGCCGCCTGCTACGTGGCGCTGAAGCACGTCTTCACCGACGTGCCCGCCAATGCCGGATGCCTGAAGCCCATCACCTTCGTCGTGCCGGCCACGACGCTCCTCGGTGCGACGGCGCCGAAACCCATGGCCGGCTATACCGAGACGATCCTGCGCCTCATCGGCGTCGTCTTCGGCGCGCTCGCCAAGGCGGTGCCGGAGCGCGCCACCGCCGGCCCCTTCGGCACGATCAACGCCCTCTCCATGGCCGGCCACCGGGCGAACGGCCAGCGCTGGGTGATGTTCAACTTCTTCGGCGGCGGCCTCGGCGGCAATCCCGAGAGCGACGGGCTCAACCACGCCAACAACCCCATCTCCACCGCCACCATGCCGCCGGTGGAGATCCTCGAGGCGGCCTATCCCGTCATGTTCAGAGAATGGGCGCTGAGGCCCGATTCCGGCGGCGAGGGCGCCCGGCGCGGCGGCCTCGGCGCCGTCTACGAGATCGAGGTGCTGGACGAGCGCGGCGCCGAGGTCTTCCTCCTCGGCGAGCGCGGCCGCCACGCGCCCTTCGGCGTCAATGGCGGCGGGGAGGGGGCGCTCAACCGCTTCTCCTGGGACGACGGCGGCGTCATCGGCACGCCGCCCATGGCCTCCAAGGTGACGGGCGTGAAGCTGCGCCAGGGCGGACGGGTCAGGCTGGAGACGCCCGGCGGCGGCGGCTTCGGCGATCCCGCCTCCCGCGAGCCCGCGGCACGGGAGCGCGACCTCCGGCTCGGCTACGTGACGGGGGGAGGGGCATGATGGCGGCCCGCTCCCTTCGGCCCGGTGGCCCCCCACCCGCATCACTTTCCCGGCCGCCTCCCGGCCAGGCCACAGCAGGGCATGCCCATGACCACCCTCGTCGGCGTCGATGTCGGTGGAACCTTCACCGACCTGTTCTTCCTCGACGAGGCCTCGGGCACCTTCCGCACGGCCAAGGTGCCGTCGAACCGCGGCGACGAGGCCGTCGGGTTCCTCGAGGGCCTGAAGACCTTCGGCGCTCTTTCCGCCCTCGGCTCCATCGTCCACGGCACGACGGTCGGCACCAACGCGCTGCTGGAGCGCAAGGGCGCCCGCATCGGCGTGATCACCACGGCCGGCTTCCGCGACGTGCTGGAGATGCGACGCCGCGACCGCCGCAACACCTGGGGCCTGTGGGGCGACTTCACCCCCATCGCCGACCGCGACATGCGCGTCGAGGTGGCGGAGCGGACCCTCGCCGA
>LNFH01000349.1 GCA_001464235.1 Rhizobiales bacterium Ga0077556
GTTTTCGCTCTCGCCATCGAGGTCGGCGCCGCGGCTGCCGACACGCGGCCGCGCGGCACGGCCCGCATCGTCGAACGTCACGCCGACTGGTCGGTGGTCGTCGCCGCGACCGACCGCGGCAAGCACTGCTACGCCGCCGCCCAGCCCCGGACACGGCGGCCCGAAGGGGCGGTGAGGGGGCCGGCCTTCGTCTTCGTCACCACCCGGCCGACCGACCAGGTGCGCGACGAGTTTTCCGTCGAATTCGGCTTCGAGGTGGCCGCCGGGGCGGAGCTGACCGTCGGGGACGAGACGTTTCCGCTGGCCGGCGACACGGTCGGCGCCTGGATCCGGGAGATCGCCGACGAGACACGGCTGGTCGCGGGGATGCGGACCCAACCCCTTATGACCCTCCGCTCGACCTCCGTGCTCGGCGAGCGGACGGTGGACACCTATTCCCTCGAGGGCTTCGCCGTAGCCCTCGCCCGGGCCCGGCGGGAATGCGCCGATCCCAACACGACGAGCTGAAGCCTCAGACACGCCAAAATGCTGCGTCAGGACGTGGCTTTCGTGCTATAGGCCCGCGCTTGCCAGGAACCACGTCCCGATGCCGACGCTCGATCTCGTGCCACTTCTCGCCCGCCATGGACGGGGGGATGCGCATCAGCCATTTGCGGGTGCCGTCCTGCGACACCTGCTCGGCCACCACCTCCGGCCGGTCCAGCGTATAGGCCTCCGCCAGCGCCTGCCGCAGGTGCTTGGAGACGTTCGACATCTCCTCGAAGGTCCTGGCGCCGCGCTGGTAGATCCAGCCCCAGAGCTGGGAGACGCGCATGCGCGCCTCGCGCCCCTCGATGCCGATGGCGGCAAGCGCCGCCTTCAGCTCGTCGCGGCCCTGGCCGACCAGCGAAGGCTTGGCCGGCAGGGCGCGGGGTTCGGTGGTGGCGGGCGGCACCACCACGGGCTTGGCATTCGCGAGATCGAGCGTCGGCATCGGGACGTGGTTCCTGGCAAGCGCGGGCCTATAGCACGAAAGCCGCGTCCTGACGCAGCATTTTGGCGTGCCTGAGGCTTCAGCTCGTCGTGTTGGGGTCGGCGCATTCCCGCCGCGCCCGGGCGAGGGCCTCGGCGAAGCCCTCGAGGGCATAGGTGTCCACCGTCCGCTCGCCGAGCAAGGAGGTCGATTGCAGGCTCATCTGAGGATGGGTTCGCATCGCCGCGACCAGCCGAGTCTCGTCGGCGATCTCCCGGATCCAGGCGCCGACCGTGTCTCCGGCCAGCGGAAACGTCTCGTCCCCGACGGTCAGCTCCGCCCCGGCGGCCACCTCGAAGCCGAATTCGACGGAAAATTCGTCGCGAACCTGGTCGGTCGGCCGGGTGGTGACGAAGACGAAGGCAGGTCCCCTCACCGCCCCTTCGGGCCGCCGTGTCCGGGGCTGGGCGGCGGCGTAGCAGTGCTTGCCGCGGTCGGTCTCGGCGACGACCACCGACCAGTCGGCGTGACGTTCGACGATGCGGGCCGTGCCGCGCGGCCGCGTGTCGGCAGCGGCGGCGCCGACCGCGATGGCGAGAGCGAAAACCGCTCCCGCAGGCCTCAGCGGCATTCCTGCGCCACGCGGTCGAGCGCCTGGGCGAGGCCGGTCAGCGAATAGGTGTCGGTCGTCACGTTGCCACGGCCCGAGGTCGAGCGGACGGTCAGCTGCGAGCCGCCGCGCATGGCCTGGACGAGGCGGCCTTCCTCGGCGGCGTTCTTGATCCAGGCGCCGGTCGCCTGGGTGTAGAGGGCGAAGCTCGTCGAGCCGATCGTGGCGGTGGCGTCGCCCTTCAGCGGGAAGCCGAGGGTGAGCGAGACCTCGTTGCGGACGTTCTCGCCCGGGCGCGAGGTGAGGAAGAAGAAGGCCGGGTCACGCTGCAGGTTGCCGGGGGCGCGGGTCTTCGGCTGCGAGGCGGCGTAGCAGACCTTGCCGCGCGGGGTGGTGGAGGTGAACACGCCCCAGTCGCCGAACTGGGCCACGGCCGATCCCTGCTGGGCGCCTCCGCCGGCCGCCGGGCGGCTCGCCTGGGCCTGCTGTCGCTGCTGCGCGCCGGCGCTGGTCACGGCCAGGGCGACGGCCGAGAAGGCCAGGACGGAGAGGATTCGGGTGCAGCGCATCGCAATACTCGGCTCTGGAAACGGGCGAACGGGAACGGCGGCCCCGCCGGACTTGCCCCGTAGGTGTCGAAGATCAGGGTAAACAGGAGGTTAATTCGTGGGCGAATCCTGTGCGAATGGCCCCTCGAACGGCAAATCCCGGCCCTGACGTCGCTCCCCGGACGGTAATCTACGGCCAAACGGGGCAAGACTAGGGCGGACGGCTGTCGGCAAGGCGCTGCCGACCGTTACGCGCCGGAAGAAAACCCGTGACCCCGGAGCGGACACCGCCCCGGGGTGGCCGTGCGGCCGATCAGCCCCAGGTGCGGATGTCGACGAAGTGCCCTTCGATCGCCGCCGCCGCCGCCATGATCGGCGAGACGAGATGGGTGCGGCCCTTGTAGCCCTGACGACCCTCGAAATTGCGGTTCGAGGTGGAGGCGCAGCGCTCGCCCGGGGCGAGCCGGTCGGGGTTCATGGCGAGGCACATGGAGCAGCCCGCCTCACGCCACTCGAAGCCCGCGGCGATGAAGATCTTGTCGAGGCCTTCCTGCTCGGCCTGCTCCTTCACGAGCCCCGAGCCCGGCACGATCATGGCCGAGACGGTGTTCGCCACCTTCTTGTCCTTCACGACGCGGCCGACCTCGCGCAGGTCCTCGATGCGCGAATTGGTGCAGGAGCCGATGAACACCTTGTCGAGGCGGATGTCGGTGATCTTCGTGCCCGGCTTCAGGTCCATGTAGTCGAGCGCGCGCCACTTGGAGATGCGCTTGTTCTCGTCCTCGATCTCGTCGGGGTTCGGCACCACGCCGGCGATGGAGATCACGTCCTCCGGGCTCGTGCCCCAGGTGACGATGGGCGGCAGGGCGTTGGCGTCGAGCACCACGGTGCGGTCGAAATGGGCGCCCTCCTCGGTGAAGAGCGTCTCCCAGTACGACTGCGCCATGTCCCAGGCCATGCCCTTGGGCGCCTTCGGCTTGCCCTTCAGATAGGCGTAGGTCTTCTCGTCCGGCGCGATCAGGCCGGCGCGGGCGCCGCCCTCGATCGACATGTTGCAGACGGTCATGCGCCCTTCCATCGACAGCGAACGGATGGCCTCGCCCGCATATTCGATGACCGAGCCGGTGCCGCCGGCCGTGCCGATCTCGCCGATGATGGCGAGGATGATGTCCTTGGCGGTGACGCCGTCCTTCAGCTGCCCGTCGACGCGGACGAGCATGTTCTTCGCCTTCTTCTGGATCAGCGTCTGGGTGGCGAGCACGTGCTCGACCTCCGAGGTGCCGATGCCGTGGGCGAGTGCGCCGAAGGCGCCGTGGGTCGAGGTGTGGCTGTCGCCGCAGACGATGGTCGTGCCCGGCAGGGTGAAGCCCTGCTCCGGCCCGATGACGTGGACGATGCCCTGGCGGATGTCGGCGGCGTCGTAATACTCGATGCCGAATTCCTTGGCGTTCTGGGCGAGGGCCTCCACCTGGGTGCGGCTCTCCTCGTCCTTGATGCCGAACTTGCGGTCCGGCGTCGTCGCGATGTTGTGGTCGACGACGGC
>LNFH01000350.1 GCA_001464235.1 Rhizobiales bacterium Ga0077556
GGCATGACCGTTCACGCGGCAGCTCCCTTGGGCGCCGCGAGGGCCCCGAGGCCCATCACCGCGTCGGTGTCCATGACGAAGCCGAAGGCGGTGCGGATACAGGCGAGGCCCGCCTTGTGCAGTTCCGGCCCGTCCATGGTCTCCACGCAGTCCTCGACGACGATGACCGCGTAGTCGCGGACATTGGCGGCAGTGGTCGTCGCCAACACGCAGGAATTGGTGTTCACGCCGGTGATCAGCAGCGTGTTGATGCCATGGCTGCGCAGCAGGAAGTCGAGGTCGGTGCCGAGGAAGCAGTCGTAGCGCTTCTTGGTGTCGACCACCCAGTCGCGAGGATCGCGCAGCTCCGGAATCACGGTGCAGCCCGGCCCGCCGAGAATGTTGTGCCGCATGACGTTCTTGCGGGGATTGCCAGGATCCTCGGCGCGCGTGCGCCAGAAGGCATTGGCGCGGATCTCGGCCTCGTCGCGATAGCCGGTGATCTGGTGGATCACGGGAATGCCGTTCTCCCGGCACCAGCCGAACAGGCGGCGGTTGGCGGCGATGACCTTCTTCGCCACCTCCGGCGTGGTCGGCATGGTCGCCACCTCCATGTCGAGATGGCCGCGGTGCAGGTCGATGGCGATGACGGCCGCCTTGGGGTGATCGACGCCGAGATTCATGGGGAGAGCTCCTCGCAACACCGTCAGACGAGCGGGTTCCAGCCGGTCTTCAGAAGCGCCCGCTGGTCGATGCCGAAGACGTCGGCGAGCCAGTCGGCCAGCAGCTCCTGGCCGATGGTCGGATTGTCGTGCTGGCAGTGCTCGGCGCCCGTCTCGTCCGGATCGACGACGCGGAAGGTGACGTTGACGCCCTTGCTCTTCGCGTATTCGTAGGCCTTGGTCGCGCCGGTCACGGTCAGAACGTCATAGCCGCCGTGGAGGATGAGGTAGGGGCACTTCATGTGGTCGAGGTGGCCGTTGAGGGTGAAGGCCTTGGCCTTCTCCATGGCCTCCTTCATCGTCGGCTTGCCGAAGACCCACTTGATGTGCATGGCGAGGCCGAAATCCTCGCCCTTGTCGCCCCACATCTCGTGGACGTCCCAGATGGCGCCGTGGGAAATGGCGGCGGCGAGGCGGTGCTCGTAGCAGCCGGCCCGCGCGGCGTAGTAGCCACCCAGCGAGGACCCGCAGACGGCGATGCGCTTGGGGTCGACGTCGGAGCGCGTCTCCAGCCAGTCGATGCACTTGCCGATGGCCACTTCCGTGTCGACGCGGTTGACCACGCCGTGGCGGCGCAGCGTGCCGCCCTGCCCCGGGCCGTCGATCATCAGCACCGAGATGCCGCGCTGCAGGCAGCCGTGGGCCTGCATGAACCACATCTCGTCCTTGATGGAGTCGAGGCCGCCCATGCAGATCAGCACCGGGAGCCTATCCCCCGGGAACGGCGCGCGGACGAAATAGGCGCAGATCGGCTTGCCGTCCTCATAGGGGATGTCGACGACCTCCCCCGGCGGGTTGAGGTAGCCGATGAACTTGGTCGAGCAGGCCTCCATGGCCTCGAAGGTCGGCAGGCGGCGCGGGTCGGTCGGCTCGAGGTGGAACTCGGCCTGGCGGTAATAATCCGCCGCGCGGAGGAAGCAGTTCATGGCGGTGCGGATGTGCCCATCGGCTTCCGCCTTCAGGCCGCGGTCCCAGTTGCGATCGCCGATCCGCTTCCATTCGACGTGCCAGCTCTCGAGGTCGCCCGGGATCATGCGCGAGGCGGCCTGGAACACCTCTGAAACCGTGCCACCGCCCTCCTGCGTCTCGCCGAGGCCGCGGCGGAACTGGTAGGCGAGCCAGGGATGCTCCGGCCAATGGTGCCAGCCATAGGGCTCGTAATGCGGGAGCCTGTTGTCCGTGATCTGCTCGATCGCGTTGTCCGGAAGGGCGTCCATGATCACCTCCGCGCAGGCCGACCGTGTTCGGCATTTTCTGTCTGACGGGGCGGATGATTGGATACATAATTTCCCGCGTCAACCAATAATGTATACATTCTTGCACAATGATGCGCCGCAGGCTGCCTCAAATGCGTCCGCAGGCTGCCAAAAGCGGCATCATTCTCGCGTATTGGATGCAAGAGTGCCTATCTTCCCCACTTGCACGATGGAAAATTCCATACAAAATGGCTGACAGGCGATTTGCCGCCGCCGCCCGAGCCGATTGATGGAAAACGCACCCACCGCAAGCCAAGACGAGGGCCTGACCCCGAACCGGACGCGGTCGCTCTCGGTTGCGGACCGCATCAGGTCGGCCATCCTTTGCGGCGATTTCGCGCCGGGAGAGAAGCTTCGCGAGGTCCATCTCAGCGAGACGCTCGGGGTCTCGCGCACACCGATCCGCTCTGCCCTGCAGGCCCTCGCCGCCGAGGGGCTGCTCGACTACGCCCCCAACCGCGGCTACGCGGTGCGCAGCTTCCAGACGGCCGAAATCGTGGACGCCTACGAGATCAGGGCCATGATGGAGGCGCTGGCGGCGCGTTTCGCCGCGGAACGGGGCCTGAGCGATGCCGAAAGGGCGGTGATCGAGGGGGCTCTCGCCGACGGCGACCGCCTCCTCGCCAAAGGCAGCCTGCACGATGACGACCGGGTCACCTACGGGTCGATCAATTTCGCCTTCCACGACGCCATCCATTCGGCCGCGCGGTGCCGGATGCTCGGCGAGATGATCCGGCTCTGCCAGAGCGTCGCCCCCTCATCGCACCGGAACATCGTCGCCTTCGAGTTCGACGACGTCCGGCGGCGGCACGACGACCATCACCGCATCTATGACGCGATCCTCGCCCGGGACAGCTATCGCGCCGAGATCCTCATGCGCGAGCATGTCGCGAGCGTCAGGTCCTCGCTCGTCAGGTCGATGCTGAAGCGGGCGGCCGGATCGACGCCGCCGTCCTCCCGGCTTTCCGCAGCGGGCTGATCCGCGGTCGCGGGCCCGCCCGCTCCGCCGCAGGGGATAGCCCGGCGCCATGTGGACGGCATGGGCGGCGAACGCCCTCCCGTCTTGCCGCCATCCTGCTCCACACCGCCACGAGAACCAGACGACACGGCCGAGATCGCGATTGACAGTCCGCCTGCCAGCGTCATTAATTGACTAACCGGTTAGTTGTTGGAGCAGCAGATGACGCTCGGGACGGATGGCGGAACGGTTCGCGTCGCCGTCGACATCGGCGGCACCTTCACCGACATCGCTCTCCTCGACGCCGACGTCTCCTCGTCCTCCGACGATCCCAGCCGGGCGGTGATCGAAGGCGTCGCGGCGCTCCTCGACGAGCTTGGGATCGACCCGTCGCGGGTCGCCGAGGTCCTCCATGGAACGACGGTCGGATCCAACACGATCCTGCAGCGCCGCGGCGCGAAGACGGGCCTGATCACCACGCGCGGCTTTCGCGACGTGCTCGAGATCGGGCGCATCCGCATGCCCGACATGTTCGACCTGACCTGGGACAAGCCGAAGCCGCTCGTGCCCCGCCGCCACCGGCGCGAGGTGACCGAGCGCATGGCGGCGGACGGCTCGGTCATCACGCCGCTCGACGAGGGCGAGGTCGTCGCCGCCGGGCAGGCGCTCCTCGACCACGGGATCGAGGCGGTCGCCGTCGCCTTCATCAACAGCTACCGCAATCCCGCCCATGAGGATCAGGCCATCGGCATCCTGAAGGCGGCGTTTCCCGGCCTTCTGGTCACCGGGTCCTGCGCCGTTCTGCCGGAGATGAAGGAATACGAGCGCACCAGCACGACGGTGGTGAACGCCTATCTGCTCGTGGCGATGCGGGACTATCTCCAGCGCCTGCAGGACGGCCTCAAGGCCATCGGCATCGCGGCCCCGGTCCTGGTAATGACCTCGAACGGGGGCATGCTGGCGGCCGAGGTCTGCTGCGAGAAGCCCGTCATGGTGGTCGCCTCCGGGCCCGCCGGCGGCGTGGTCGGCGCCGCACGCCTGGGCCTTGCCCGCAGCGACAAGGACGTCATCGTCTTCGACATGGGCGGGACCACCGCCAAAGCCGTCATCATCGAGGACGGCCACCCCACGATGACCTCCGAGTACGAGTTCCGGGACGGAATCTCGACCTCCAGCCGCTTCGTCAAGGCCGGCGGCTACATGCTGAAGGTGCCGGCCATCGACATCGCCGAGGTCGGCGCCGGCGGCGGCTCGATCGCCGGCATCGACAAGGGCGGACTGCTCGTGGTCGGCCCCCATTCGGCAGGCGCCCATCCGGGCCCCGCCTGTTACGGCCTCGGCAACGAACGCCCGACGGTGACCGACGCCAATGTCCTCCTCGGTTTCATCAATTCCCAGGCCCTGGCGGGCGGCCGGCTGACCATCGACCGTACGCTCAGCGAGTGCGCCATCGACACCCATGTCGGCGGGCCGCTGGCGCTTTCGACCCTCGATGCCGCACACGGGGTGCGGGCCGTCGCCAACGCGGCCATGGCCCGGGCCGTGCGCGCCGTGACCATCGAGCGCGGCCGCGACCCCCGCGACTTCACCCTGATGGCCTTCGGCGGCAACGGCGGCGTCCATGCCCCCGACCTCGCCCGCCAGCTCGGCATTCCCCGCGTCGTCATCCCGCCCATGTCGGGCATCTTCTGCGCCATCGGCATGCTCGCCTCCGACGTCGAGCACACGGCGCTGGCCACCCTCACCCGCCGCCTCGACACGCTCACCTCCGACGAACTCGACGGGGCCAAGGCAGCGCTGCGCGAGGAGGTGGCGAGGCGGCTCGCGGCCGACGGCTACGGCGACCACCAGCGCCGCTACCTCTTCGAGGCGGACCTGCGCCACGAGGGCCAGGCGACCGAACTGACCGTGCGGTTCGAAGGCAACGACATCGCCGAGATCCGCCGTCTCTTCGTGGCGGAATACGAGAAGACCTACGGCTACCGGGACGAGACGCCGATCGAGCTGATGAAGCTGCGCATCGCCGGTCGCGGCCTGCGCGAAAGCCGGCTCGACTTCGCGGCCATGAGGATCAGGGACCGCGCCGGGGCGAGCCGCTCCGGCACCCGCGACGTCTCCTTCTTTCGCGGCTCCGAGCCGGTCCCCGTGGAGATCGTCGGACGCGACGCCATCGGGGCCGAGGCCCGCCGGGGCCCGCTCATCATCGAGGAGTTCGACGCCACCATCGTGGTTCCGCCGGACGCGAGCGTTCGCAAGGATGCCATCGGCTGCATCGTCCTGGAGTTCGGCGCATGAATGTCGACCCGATCACCTTCGCCGTCATCAAGAGCGGCCTCGATTCCATCGCCGACGACATGGCCTACACGGTGGTGCGCATCGCCCGGTCGGAGATCGTCAAGGACGTCATGGACTTCTCGGCCGCGATCTGCGCCGCCGACGGGCAGATGGTGGCCCAGGCCAAGACCATCGCCCAGCACCTCGGCGCCATCCCCGAGGCCATGGAGTCGGTGCTCAGCTTCTATGGCGACGACCTGAACGAGGGCGACGTCGTCATCATGAACGACCCCTATCACGGGGGGATGCACCTTCCCGACATCTTCATGTTCATGCCGATCTTCGAGGGCGGAAAAAGACGTGCCTTCGCGGTCGTGATCTGCCACCACACGGATGTCGGCGGCCGTGTGCCGGGCTCGAATGCGTCCGACTCCACCGAGATCTACCAGGAGGGCCTGCGCATCCCTCCCCTCAAGCTCTACGAGCGCGGCGTCCTCAACAGGACCCTCGAACGCCTCATCAAGATCAACGTGCGCGTGCCCGACCGCGTCTGGGGCGACCTCTCGGCCCAGTTCGCCGCGGCGCAGGTGGGAAAGCGCGGCCTCGAGAAGCTGATGCAGCGCTACGGCGCCGACGAGGTCGGCGACTACATGACCGAACTCCTCGACTATGCCGAGCGCATGACCCGCGAGGAGATCAGGACCTGGCCGAAGGGCACCTGGCACTTCACCGACCATATCGACGACGACGGCTTCTCCGACGATCCGATCCCGATCAAGGTGGCGATCACCGTCCGCGACGACGGCACGCTGTTCGTCGACTATACCGGCTCGAGCCCCCAGGTCAGGGGCGCGCTCAACTCGACGCTGAGCTTCACCCATTCGCTGACCTACCTGTCGGTGCGCTGCGTGCTCGCCAAGGACCTGCCGAACAATGTCGGCATGTTCCGCTGCGTCGAGGTCAAGGTGCCGGAGGCCTCCGTTCTCAATCCGGTGATGCCGGGCCCCTGCGCGGCCCGGGCGCTCACCGGCTACCGCGTCTTCGACACCATGCTCGGGGCCCTCGCCCAGATCGTCCCCGACAAGGTGCCGGCGGCAGGGGAAGGCGGCAATTCCGTCATCTGCATCTCCGGCCTCAGGCCCAACAGGCAGCCCTTCATCATCGTCGACATGATCTGCGGCGCCTGGGGCGGGCGGCCGAACAAGGACGGGCTGGAGGCGGTCACCAACGCCTCGCAGAACCTCTCCAACATGCCCGTGGAGGTGATGGAGGCCGAACATCCCGTCCGCATCGAGGACTACGCCTTCGTGCAGGACAGCTGCGGCGCCGGGCGCTACCGTGGCGGTGTCGGCATCCGCCGCTCCTACCGGATCCTGGCGAGCGAGGCGCTTCTCCAGATGCGGACCGACCGGGTGAAGTTCCTGCCCTATGGTCTCGCCGGCGGCGAGCCCGGCGGACCCTCCCGCAACTTCATGATCGAGGGCGGGGTCCAGCGCGCGCTGCCCGGCAAGATCACCACGCGCGTGGCGAGTGACACCGTCATCATCCACGAACAGGCGGGCGCCGGGGGTTTCGGCGATGCCCTGGAGCGCGATCCCCAGGCCGTGCTGGAGGACTATCTCGACGAGAAGATCTCGGCGCGCTTCGCCGAGGAGCGCTACGCCGTCGTCTTCCAGAAGGGTGAGGTCGATCCGATCCGGACCGCGGCCCTCAGGGCGGCGCGGCGGCACGAGCGGGCGGAGACGGCCCATGCCGGCTGAGGCGGCGGCGAAACCGGCGCGGCAGACCCGCAATGCGGAGGCGACACGCGCCCGCATTCTGGAAACGGCCCGCGTCGAATTCGTCACCCATGGGCTGAACGGCGCCCGCGTCGACCGCATCGCCGATCAGTCGGGCGTCAACAAGAACCTGATCTATCACTATTTCGGCTCGAAGGATGACCTCTACCTGGAGGTCCTCGAAGGCATCTATGCGGGGCTGCGCGCGCGCCAGGAGGACGAGAGCCTGCGCGATTTGCCCCCCGTCGAGGCCATGCGCCGGCTCGTCGCCAACACCTTCGACCACTTCGTCGCCACACCCGATCTCATCCGCCTGATGAGCATCGAGAACATCCACTATGCGGCGAACCTCAAGCGCTCGACCGGCGTGAAGCCGCTCTACCGCGGCCTGCTCGACACGATCAGCACCATTCTGAGGCGCGGCCAGGCCGAAGGCCTGTTCCGCAGCGAGGTCGATCCGGCGGATCTCTACCTGTCGATATCCGGGCTCGCCTACTTCTTCCTGTCCAATCAGCACACGCTCTCCTGGCTCCTCGACCGCGATCTGGTCGGGACGAAGCGTGTCGCGACGAGACGCCAGCACGTCGTCACGATGGTGCTGAGCTACCTGACGCACATTTCGCCGGATGAAGCGGAAGGCGCCACCCCAGAGGTCCTCAAACGGGAGAGACGGAGATGAAGAAGCTCCTGACGATAGCCGCATTGCTCGCGGCGATGACATTGCCTTCGCATGCACAGGAAAAACTCTCCGTCCGGCTCGACTTCTCGCCGTGGGGCGTCCAGGCGGCGATGCACCTCGCCAAGAACCGCGGCTGGTTCCGCGAGGCCGGCCTCGACGTCGACATCCAGGACGGGCGCGGCTCCGGCAACACGATCCAGCTCGTCAATGCCGGGCAGGTCGACGTCGGCCAGGTGCAGGTCGGTCTCGTCGGCTCGGCCCGCGCCCAGGGCGCGCGGATCGTCTCGATCTGGAACTTTCAGCGCAAGACGGACCTCTGCGTGCTCGTCGACCGGGCATCCCCCATCACCCGGATCGCGGACCTGCGCGGCAAGAAGGTCGTCGTGTTCGCGGCGAGCCCCTGGGCACCGTTCATCGACACCTTCCTGCGGGCCGGCGGCCTCGGCCGCGACGACCTGCCCGTCGAGGTGGTCGACCCCGCCGCTCTCTGGGGCACCTACATCGCCAAGCGCGCCGACGGCCTGATGTCGACCGTCGGTTCGGCGATCCCGATCGCCGAGGGCCCGCGTCCGTCCCGATGCATCCTCGCCTCCGAGGGCGGCGTCACCTTCCCGAGCTACGGTCTGGTCGCCCGCGAGGACACGATCCAGTCCCGCGGGGCGGCGCTCCGGCGCCTGATCCAGGTGCAGCAGCGCGCCTGGGAGCATCTGCGCGCCAATCCGGAAGACGGCGCCCGCGCCGTCATGGCCGAACGCCCCGATGCCCGTCTCGACCCCAAGGTGCTCACCGAACAGGTGAAGCTGACCATCGACTATTTCGACACGCCCGCATCCCAGGGCCGCCCCATCGGCTGGCAGGCCCGCGCGGACTGGGACGCGGCGCTCAAGTCCATGGAGGCTGCGGGCGTGGTGCGGCCCGGCTGGAACGCCGGCGACTACTTCACCAACGCCCTGATGGAATGACCATGCAGGCCGCGTCGGCAAACGGCACGACCGGCGTCGCCATCGCCCACGTGGGGAAGACCTACGAGTCCCCACGTGGTCCGGTGCAGGCCCTGGTCGACATCAGCCTCGACATCAAGCCGGGTGAGTTCGTCAGCGTCGTCGGCCCCTCCGGCTGCGGCAAGAGCACCCTGCTGAAGCTGGTGGCGGGGCTCGAGGACGTCTCCGAGGGCACCATCGCGGTCGGCGGGCGGCAGCTCTCGGGCCCGCCGGACGGCCTCGCCGTCGTCTTTCAGCGCGACGTGCTGCTCGACTGGCGGACCATCATCGACAATGTCCTGCTGTCGATCGAGTTCATGGGCCGTCCCCGCGCCGACTACCGCGAGCGGGCCATGGCGCTCCTCGCGCGCTTCGGCCTCCAGGGTTTCGAGAACCGCTACCCCTGGGAGCTCTCGGGCGGCATGCGGCAGCGGGCGTCCATCTGCCGGGCGCTGCTCACCGACCCGCAGCTCCTCCTGATGGACGAGCCTTTCGGCGCGCTCGACGCCATGACCCGCGACGATCTCAATCTCGAGCTCGCCCGGATCTGGCAGGACACGCGCAAGACGCTGCTCTTCATCACCCATTCCATCGCCGAGGCGGTCTTCCTCTCGGACCGGGTGGTGATGATGGGCAAGTCCCCGGGCATGATCGTGGACGTCATCACCATCGACCTGCCGCGCCCCCGCTCGCTGGCCGTGCGGGACAGCGCAGCCTTCGTGGCCTACGTGGCCCGCATCCGTCACCACTTCGCCGAACTCGGCATTCTCAAGGAATAGCCATGCTGAAGCTGGTCTCGCGCCACCGCGAAGCGCTCGACATCGTGCTGGTGCTGCTCGGCACGCTCCTGTTGTGGGAGCTGGGGGTCTGGTGGTTCCAGACCTCCCCGCTCATCCTCCCGCCTCCATCGGCGGTGATCGCGGCCTTCTTCGAGACGCCCTGGGTGTTCATGCGCCATCTCGGCTTCACGCTGTGGATGACGACCATCGGCTTCGTTCTCGCCGTCGTCCTCGGCGTGCTGCTCGCCATCGCGGTGGTCTATTCGCCGCTCGTCGAGCGGACCATCTACACCCTGCTGGTGGCGCTCAACTCCATTCCGAAGGTGGCTCTCGCCCCGCTCTTCGTCATCTGGATGGGAACGGGGACCGAGCCGAAGATCGCCATCGCCCTGATGCTGGCGATCTTCCCGATCGTCATCGACATGGTGCTGGGCCTGCGCTCCGTCGACCCCGACATGCTCAACCTCGCGCGGGTCTCCAAGGCGAGTCCGCTCGCGATCCTCCTCAAGATCCGCTTTCCCTGTGCGCTGCCTAGCCTCTTCGCCGGCATGAAGGTCGCGGTCTCCTTCGCCCTCGTCGGCGCCATCGTCGGGGAGTTCGTCGCGGGCAGCCGGGGCCTCGGCTTCCAGATCCTCGTCGCCCAGGGCCAGTTCGACACGGTCAGGGTCTTCGTGCCGCTCCTGCTCCTCGGCGTCGTCGGCACGATCCTGTTCTTCCTCGTCGACTATGCCGAAAGGGTCTGCCTGCCCTGGCACGTCTCGCAGCGCTCGCGGCAGGGCTCGGGCCATCACGGCTGATGGCCAGAACCGCCGCCGCAACGGGCGTCATCGCCCTCGTCGCGACCGCTGCGCTGTGGGGCAGCAATCACGTGGTGGCGCGGGCGGTGCGGGACATGGTCCCCCTGCCCTCCCTCGTCTTCTGGCGCTGGTTCATCGGCGCCTCACTGCTGACCCTGATCGCCCTGCCGGCCCTCAGGCGCGCCTGGCCTCAGCTCCTCGCGCTCAGGGCCGACCTGATCCTCTGGGGCATCGTCGGCGTCGGGCTCTTCTCCTACCTGCTCCTCGGCGGCGCCTATTACAGCCTCGCCCTCGAGGTCGGGCTCATCAACGCGACGACGCCCATCTGGACGGCCGCGCTCGGCGCGCTCTTCGGCACGGAGAGGCTGTCGCGCCGCGCGCTCGCGGGCCTTGCCCTCGCCCTCGCCGGCACCCTGGTGATCGCGCTGAAGGGCGACCCCTCGGCCCTCGGCCGCCTGCAGTTCGGTTTCGGCAACATCCTGTCGCTGCTCGCCGCCATCAGCTTCGCCGCATTCTCGCTGAGGGTGCGGGTCTGGTCGAAGTCCATCGATCCCCTGTCGATGACCGTCGCCACGGCCTGGTCGGGCATCCTCCTGGTGATGCTGCCGGTCTACCTGGTCGCCGGCGTCCTGACGGGCCACTGGTTCGTCCAGCCGGGCGCCGATCTCACGCTCTCCGCCGCGGCCGTCGGCTACATGGCGCTGGGACCGACCATGACCGGCAACCTGCTCTATCTCTACGGCGTCGGCGTCACAGGGCCGACCCGCGCCGCGACCTTCCTCTACCTGTCGCCGGTCTTCTCGGCGGGCCTGGCGATCCTGGTGCTCGGCGAGCGCCTCGCCTGGTTCCACCTCGTCGGCGTGGTCGTCATCGCCGCCGGCCTTTGGCTGCTGGTCGCGACGCCCGCGGCGCGACCGGAGCCGCGATAGCGACAGGCGCTACGGGGATCGGTTCGGCAAGCCCGGCGCATGGGCGGGCATCGTTTCGGGCGAGGACCGCTGCGGGCCCGCGGCCCTCAGCCGTCGTTGGCGGCCTGCGGCCAGGCGGCCGGCGGTTCCTGCGGGCCGCGCCAGGAGAGCATGAGGCCGTTGCCGACGGCCCAGGCCCTGAGGGCGGCGACCAGCGCGTCGGGCCGGCTGACGTCGGGAACCTCTTCCTCGATGAAGCGGTCCACCGCGGCCAGGAGGTCCGGCGGGATCTGCAGCTTGATGGTGGTCATGCGCGCATCCTCGAACGTGCTCTTGAGCGGCACGATGGCGACTTTCTCGTACAGGAATGGTTAACGGGCAAGCCCCAACCCCGGCCAGGGTTGCCCGTTCCTTTCGCCAATGCCGCCAAGTGTCGCGAGCCGTTCAGGCGCGGTCGCGGTCGAGCATCATCTCGGTGACGTAGGCCGCCATGGCGCCATAAAGCGCGTGGCCGATCGTGCTCATGATGGTGAGCTGGCCGCCCCAGGCGATGAGCATGAAGGGAAGCCCGGCGAGCGGCGCGAAGATGCCGAGGGCGATGAAAGTGGTGAAGGTGCCCCAGGCCCAGCCGTTCCAGCGCCGCCCGAGCGAGACGCCGTTGCGGGTCAGCAGGTAGTAGCCGAGCGGATAGCCGACGACGCCGGTGAGGTAATGCAGCGCCTTGGCGGAGACGTCCGACGGCTCGAAGCCAAGGCGGGCGGCGAACAGCGCCTTGATGAGGGCGGGCGGCTCCAGCGGCCCGCCGGCGACGATGGCGGTCGGCACGTTGGCCCAGATCTCCCACAGCCCGAGGCCGGCAAAGCCGCCGACAACGAGGGCGATCAGCGTGCGCAGGTCAGGCACGGCGATGCCGGCGATGCGGGTGACGGCTGGTGTGGCGTTATCGGTCATCATGGCGGAGCCCCCTTCGGTCCTGGTCCGGGGCGATCGTCGCCCGCTGCTGACCATTCGCGGAGCGCACCACCGCGTTACCCGGCGGCACGTTCACCAAAGCGTGACGCGCGGGGGCCTGCGTCACGCTCATCACGCGTAACGGCCGCGACCGCGCCCGCGTATCGATGGCACTGCCAGTCCTTCCGCGAGCCCGCCATGACCGCTCCGCCCAAGCGCCCGCGCGACGCGCGCCTCGACGTCTTCCGCGGCCTGTGCATGCTCATCATCTTCATCGCGCACATGCCGCAGAACCCCTGGCTCGCCTGGATCCCGGCCCGCTTCGGCTTCTCCTCGGCGACCGAACTCTTCGTCTTCGGCTCGGGCTTCGCCAGCGCCATGGCCTTCGGCCGTACCTATGCGACGGCCGGTTTCGGCCCGGCGAGCCTCAAGATCCTGCAGCGCATCTGGCAGCTCTACTGGGCCCACCTCGCCCTCTTCGTGGCGCTCGCCGGCATCACCGTTCTGCTCGCGCCCGCCGATAGCCATGCCATGCGGGCGCTCGGTCACGTGTTTTCGGCCCCCGCGGAGGCGCTCGGCGCCCTGGTCACGCTCACCTACGTGCCGATGCTGCTCGACATCCTGCCGCTCTACATCGTCGTTCTGGCGCTGGTGCCGCCGATGATGGCGGCGCGCCGGTTGCATCCCGCGGCGCCCTTTGCCCTCTCCGCGGCCCTCTACCTCGCGACCTTCCTCTTCGGCCTCACCATGCCCGGCCGGTCGGGCGGCGCCGGGCACTGGTTCTTCAATCCCTTCGCCTGGCAGGCGCTGTTCTTTCTGGGATTTGCCATCGGGCTCGGCTGGTGGAAGCCGCCGGCGCTGGCCCGGCCGCGGCTGGTCGCCCTCTGCGCCGCCATCGTCGTCGTCTCGGTGCCCTTCAACTTCTGGGGCTTCACCGATGCCTATCCGGCGCTGATCGACTGGCAGATGGCCGTCCTGCCGGCCAATACCTGGACCAACGTCCACCCCGTCCGGATCATCCACTTCCTGGTGCTGGCCTATCTGGTGCTGTCGCTGCTCGAACGGGCGCGCTGGCTGCTGGAGACGCGGGCCGCCGCGATCCTGACGCTCGTCGGGACCCAGTCCCTGCCGGCCTTCCTCGCCTGCACCGCCCTCGCCTGGACGGGCGGCATCGCCCTGGACGTGTTCGGCGACGCGCCGGGCCCGGTGGCCGTGGTGAACCTCGCCGGCCTTGCCGGCATCGTCATGGCGGCCTGGGTCGCCCGCCTGTTCAAGGCGGAGCCCTGGACCAAGCCCGCGCAGCCCGCAGCCACGGCCCGGCAAACCGCCGCGTCCGGCGCGCTCAGGCCCGAGCGCTGCTGAGGCGTCAGAGCCGGTAGGCCATGCGGAGCCCGCCCCAGTGGCGGCCGAAGATGCGGATCGGCGCGTCGATCTCCTTCATGAAGACGGTGACGCCGTTGCCCATGTCGCGGGCATAGGACTGGATCAGGTAGGGCCGCGAGGAACGCGCCGCGGAGAGGCCGGCGCGGTCGTCGAAGATGCGCCTGTTGCGACAGTTGGCGGCGTTCCAGACGGGGTCGCCCGGCCGCTGCGGGTGCGCATAGATGCGGTTGTGCACCGGCAGATAGGCGTTGCGATCGACGGCGGCGCAGAAGGTCATCTGCTTGTCGACGGCGAGCCAGCGCTCCTGGATGGCGGGCAGGATCTGCTCGAAGGCCTGGAGGTAGCGGGTCGAAAACTGGACCGGATCGGTGCCGGGAATGCGGACATAGTCGTTGTCGAAGGCGTCGTCGCGTGACAGCCGTCCCGCCTCGATGGCCTGCTCGATGGCGCGGCCGATCTCGGTGGAGGCCTTGATCACGTGGTCGATCCGCACGGCGTCGGCCTCGCGCAGGGAGGCGATCCGCTCGGCCAGTGCCGCCCGCGCGGCCGCATCCGGGCCGACGAACTCGCAGTGGGTGCCGAGGCCCGACCGCGCGACCACCCGGACGCGCAGGTCCGGCATGCCGGGAAGGGAGGCGGTCGCCTGGGCTCCGACGGAGAGACGGTCGACGTCGCCCGTCGCCAGCAGCATGCCGCCTTCGGAGAGGTCGAGCGTCTTCGCCCGCGCCTCGCCCGCAGGACCCGCGATCCGCACGGCGAGTTCGACGGGGAGGCGATCGTGGCGGCGGCGGTCGCCGACCTCCGACTGGCGCAGGAAGATGGTGAAGCGCGACCGGAGCTTCTCGGTCAGTACCTTGGCTTGCAGACCCGCCTTGTCGGCCTCGTCCGAGGTGGTCTCGGCTTCCACCGCCGCCCGGTCGATGGCGCCCGCCCCGGAGGCGACGTCGGCGATGAAGGCGGCGCTGTCACCGGCGGACCGCGACAGTTCGCCGATGGTGGCGACCTGCTGCTCGACCGCGTCGGCGACGGTGGCGAAAACCGGCCGGATGGCTTCGACGGCGCCGGCGATCTGCTGCACGGCGGCGATGGAGGCCTGTGAATCCGCCTGGAGCTGGGCGATGCGCCGGGCGATCTCGTCGGTCGCCCGCTGCGTCTCGAGGCTCAGCCCCTTCACCTCGGTGGCGACCACGGCGAAGCCGCGGCCGGCCTCGCCGGCGCGCGCCGCCTCGATGGTGGCGTTGAGGGCGAGGAGATTGGTCTGGCGGGCGATCTTGGCGATCAGCGCCACCACCTGGTCGATCTCGGTGGAGGACGCCCTGAGCCCGTCGACGCTGGCCGAGGCGTGGCCGGCGGCCTGGATGGCCTCGTCGGTGAAGCGGGTCGCCTGGCGCACGCGCTCGCCGATCTCGGCGGCGCTCTCGCCGAATTCCTCCGTGGCGGCGGCGAGCTGGCGCGAGGTTTCGGAGGCTCCGGCGGCGAGCCGGTCGAGGGCGCGCGAGCGCTCGCGGATGGCGGCGAGGGCGCGGCTGGCGGCGGCGGTGCCGTCGTGCACCTCGTCGGCCGAATGCGCGACGTCGGCGATGACCTTCATCAGGTCGGATTCCACGAGGCCGATCGTGTCGCGGATCTGAGCGATCTCCGCCTTCAGGCGTGTCACTTCGGCAGCCGGATCGCACGTTGCGTCCGGCTGCGGGTCCGGGGACACCACATCCGCCGGAAGGCGCGCCTTGCGCATGCGGCCGAAATCCATGGGAGTTCCCTCTTGTTCCTCGTCAATTGACGGGACGATTGCGGGAATTCTCGCCCAACAGGGTAAACGGCCGCTTAACCGTATCGAGCAGCGGGACGCGGCCCCGAGTTAGACTTTCGGCGAAGCCAGCAGACGGGCGACCGTCTCGGGAAGGACGTCGTAGTGGTCGATGATCACGTCGGGGTCGAGGCTCGCGAGCGGGATGGCGGTGTAGCCGCCGGAATAGGCGACGACCGGCACGCGCGCCCCCTGCGCGGCACGGATGTCGGTGTCGGAATCGCCCACCATGACGGCGCGGGCCGGGTCGCCGCCCGCGTCCCTCAGCGTCATCAGGAGATGGCCGGGGTCGGGCTTGCGCACGCCGTAGGTGTCGGCGCCGGCGATCACGGCGAAGCGGCGGGTCATGTCGAGTTCGTCCAGCAGCTTCTTGGCCAGCCGCTCGACCTTGTTGGTGCAGACGGCGAGCGTCATGCCCTCGTCGGCGAGACGGTCGAGGGCCTCGATCATGCCGGGGAAGGGCCGGCTCTCGCGGGTGAGGCGCGTCTCGTAGACCGCGATGTAACGGGCGAAGACGGCGTCGACCTCCTCCTTGTCGAAGCCCCTGCCCTTCAGCTTCAGCGCGTTCTCCACCATCGGCCGCATGCCGTGGCCGATGAGCTGCTTGGCCGCCTCGAGGTCGATGGCGTCGAGCCCCTCCTCCTCGAGCAGCCAGGACAGCGTCCCGATCAGGTCGGGATGGGTGTCGACGAGCGTGCCGTCGAGATCGAAGACGATGGTCGCGGCGGGCATGCCTGACTCTCCCGTGAAGGTCCGGCAGGTCATGCCGAATATGCGCGTAAATGTCACCTGACGTTTGGCTGCCGTGCCGGCACACGGGGTGTGCTGCCGGCGGGCGGGTGATAGAAAACCCGCCTCCCCATCACGAACCCTGGAGGCCCCGATGAACGCGCCCCTGAAGACCACGCCACTGCCGCTCAAGGACCCGACGCTCCTGAAGTCGCAGTGCTACGTCAACGGCGAGTGGGTCGGCACGCCCACCGATCCGGTGATCAATCCCGCCACGGGCCAGACCATCGGCCACGTGCCGCGCTTCGGCGCCAAGGAGGCCGCCGAGGCCGTCGAGCACGCCGGCAAGGCCTTCAAGCTCTGGTCGAAGAAGACCGCCAAGGAGCGCTCGAACATCCTGCGCAAGTGGTTCGACCTGATGATCGCCAACACCGACGATCTCGGTCTGATCATGACCGCCGAACAGGGCAAGCCGCTGGCCGAGGCCAAGGGCGAGGTCGCCTATGCCGCTTCCTTCGTCGAGTTCTTCGCCGAGGAGGCGCGCCGCGTCTACGGCGACATCATCCCGCAGCACCGGCCCGACCACCGCATCCTCGTGCAGAAGCAGCCGATCGGCGTCTGCGCGGCGATCACGCCGTGGAACTTCCCGGCGGCGATGATCACCCGCAAGTGCTCGCCGGCGATCGCGGTGGGCTGCACCATGGTGGTGAAGCCGGCCCCGGAGACGCCGCTGACGGCGCTCGCCCTCGCCGAGCTCGCCCATCGCGCCGGCATCCCCGCCGGCGTCATCAACATCATCACGGGCGATGCGGCCCCCATCGGCAAGGTCTGGTGCGAGCATCCGACGGTGCGCTTCATCGGCTTCACCGGCTCGACGCCGGTCGGCAAGCTCCTGATGGCGCAGGCGGCCTCCACCGTGAAGCGCGTCGGCCTCGAGCTCGGCGGCAACGCTCCCTTCATCGTCTTCGACGACGCGGACGTGGACGCGGCGGTCGAGGGCGCCATGGTCTCGAAGTACCGGAACATGGGCCAGACCTGCGTCTGCGCCAACCGCATCTTCGTGCAGGACGCTGTGCATGACGAGTTCGTCGCCAAATTCACCGCCAGGGTGAAGGCGCTCAAGGTCGGCAACGGCGTCGAGGCCGGCATCGACCAGGGCCCGCTGATCAAGCCGGCCGCCGTCGACAAGGTGGAGGCCCACGTGAAGGACGCCGTCGCCAAGGGCGGCAAGATCGAGACCGGCGGCAAGCGCTCCGACCTCGGCCACACCTTCTTCGAGCCGACGGTCATTTCCGGCGTCACCACCGACATGCTGGTGACCCACGAGGAGACTTTCGGCCCGCTGGCGCCGATCTACCGCTTCAAGACCGAGGATGAAGCCGTCGACCTCGCCAACGCCACGCAGTTCGGCCTCGCCAGCTATTTCTACGGCCGCGACATCGGCCGCATCTTCCGCGTCGCCGAGGCGCTGGAATACGGCATGGTCGGCATCAACACCGGCCTCGTCGGCACCGACGTCGCGCCCTTCGGCGGCGTCAAGGAATCGGGCCTCGGCCGCGAGGGCTCGCACTACGGGCTCGACGAATTCATCGAGATCAAGCTCATGATGCTCGGCGGCATCCAGTAAGCCGGTTCACCCGGGCTTCGACAGGGGCGGCGTCGCGAGGCGCCGCCCTTTTTCCTTGTCCCGAGACCCGGCTGGCCCCACCCGCACCCTCCCCTCGCATTCGCGAGGAGAGGGGGACTTCTGCGTCTCGTTCAATGTCATCGGTCGTGCCTGGCCCAACCGATGGAAGGACCACGCGACGTGGTGGTCCCCCTCCCCTCGCCCTGCGAGGGGAGGGTGCGGGTGGGGCATGCCGCATCACGACAGCCCTTCACCGCGCAGCCAGGCTCACCGGGGCCAGCGACCTCAGACCGCGGGCCGGGACGATGACGAGGTCGATCTCGGGACGGCCGCCGCGGCCGATGGACAGGCGCTCGGGCTCGCCGATAACGGCGAACTGGCCCTGCAGGGCCGCCTGCTGTCGCGCCCAAGTGCCGGCGAGTGCGACGATCAGGACATCCGCTCCCTGATAGGCGCGCCGCACCTGGCGGAAGGCGAAGCCGCGCGGGTCCGGCCCGATCACCATCACGTCGGCGGCGTCGCCCACGGCGAGGTCGACCTTGCCGCCCTCGTTCCAGGTGAGGCCGACGACCACCGGCCCGCCGCCGCGGGCAACGCCCCGCGCGGCGAGAACCGGCCGCAGGGCGGTCCAGTCGTAGGCATCGAGCGTCGGATCGGCGCGAGACGGCACGCCGAGGCGCGTGAGGATCCCCGTCGCACCGAGCGCCCCGATGCCGAGGGCGAGAACGACGGCGAGCGCCGTGCTCCACCCCGCCCAGGCCCGCGGCGAGGGGCTGGCGTCGGGGTTCGCCACCATCCAGGCGCCGAGCAGGGGGAAGACGAAGAACCAGCCGGGCATGGGCCAGTGCGGCAGGGCCCAGCCCGACCAGAGCGCCTGCAGCGTGAAATAGAGAATGGTCGGTGCCGCCAGCGCCATGAGGAACAGGCGGCGCTCGTCCCTGAGGCGGACGAGGTTCTGCGCGGCGATGGTGGCGAGCGGCACGGCGATCCACGGGGCGAGCCAGACGAACTGGCCGGCGAGCATCTGGGCGAAGGCGGCGAGCGTCAGGCCGCGACCGCCGCCCCTCCCCGCCTGGAAGCGCAGGGAAGCCCAGTCGTTGGCGACGTTCCAGACGATGACGGGCGAGACCGCCAGAACCGCGACGAGCGCCCCCGCATAGGGCGCGGGATGGGCGAGCCAGCGCCGATGCGGGGTGGCGAGGAGGAAGATCGCGAGGCCCACCACGACGAAGACGGCGGAGTACTTGGACAGGCCGGCGAGGCCGAAGCAGAGGCCGGCGAGGAGCCAGGCGGTCCAGACGGAGGGCATCTCGCCCTCCCTCGGGAAGAACAGCCGCGCCAATGCCACCATGCCGGCGGCGAGGAAGAACAGCAGCGGCCCGTCGGGGACGATCCAGGTGCCGGGAGATGCCAGGAAGAACAGCGAGGCGTTGAGCGCCAGCACCGCCCACACCCCCTCCCAGCCGCCGAAGAGACGGCGCGTCAGGGCGAAGAGCAGCCAGGACGTGCCGGCGAACATCAGGATGAAGGGCAGCCGCACCGCCCAGGTCGTGCCGAAGACCGCCATGGAGGCATGGGCCAGCCACAGGTGCAGCGGCGGATGGTCGAAATAGGAGAGCGCGAGGCGCCGCGCCTGTCCGAGCGTGTAGCTCTCGTCGACGCCGAAGCCGAGCAGCGCGGCGAAGGCGACGCGCAGCAGGGCGAAGCCGAGGACGAGCGCCAGCGCGGCCCGCGCGGGATCATCGGGAAGGAAGGAGAAGGGCTTCTCGCCGGGCGCTGCCGTCATGGCCGCGGGATTAGCCGATCAGGCGCGCTGGCGATAGCTCTGCACGGCGTCGGCCACCGATTTCGCGCCGAAGAGGACGAAGGTGAGGCCGACGAGGCGCGTGACGATCAGGCCGTGCGTCATGAAGAAGCGCCGCACGGCAGGGAGCCCCGCCACCGCCACCAGCACCACGTCGGCGAGAATGAAACCGAGGAAGGCGACCAGCATGACCAGCGGCGCGAGGTCCCAAGTGAGAAGTCCCGAATAGTGGCCGACCAGCACGGTGAACATGGCGACGGAGACGGGATAGGCCTTCGGGTTGGTGACGCCGAAGACGAGCCCGGCGAGCAGAGGATGGCGGCTGCCGATGACGGCGGTGCCGGCCGCCTCCCTCGCCAGCAGGGCCTTGACCCCGAGGATGATGAGATAGGCGCCGCAGACGAGGCCGAGGATCTCGAAGAGGAGCGGCCCCAGCTGGTTGACGCCGACGATGGCGGCGAGCGCCAGCGTTCCCCACAGCACGTCGCCGACGAGATGGCCGGTGACGAACCAGGTTCCGGACAGCCGCCCTTCCTTCGCCGCCAGGGCGAAGAGCGCGAGGAAGGCGGGGCCGGGCGTGAGCACGTAGATCATCGCCGCGGCGAGGGTGGCGAAGAAGAGGCCGATGGTCATGGCGGGCGACTCGTGCGGGCGAGGGATGCCTGCAACGGAGCATGGGCGCGGGCCGGGCTCAAGATAAGAGCCCGCCGCCCTCCTCTGCGGAGAGCGGCGGGCCGCCTGCCGGGAACGGGTTAGACGCCACGCATGCCTATGCGTTGCTGCCGCGGACAGAAACCGGCAAAATCATCCGCGTCCATCGTCCCCGTTATGGCCGGTTGTCACCCGGCAGGAATGGGGTCAGTAGCGCCAGCCGCCCACGGAAACGCCGGGGGTGCCGATGCTGAAGCCGAAGCCGCCGCCGCGGACATAGGGCTCGTCATAGAAGCCGTCGCGCCAGACCGGGTCGTAGGCCATGGGGCCGGCATAGGGCTCGTACCGCTCGACGACGCGGGGCGCGCGCTCGACACGCAGGCCACCCCGGCCGGCGGGCTGCAGATAGCTCGCGCTGGCATAGCCGCCGAGCTGCGGAATGAAGCACCAGCCGTCGCCGCAGCCGCGGGCCTCCACGACGCTGCCCTCGGGCAGCACGCCGACGACGGGGTGGCTCGTCCCCTGACCGGCGCGGACGTTGAGGTCGGTCGTCACAACGGCGGGGGCCGCGGCAGCGGCACCGGCACCGGCGGCGGTCGCAAGCGCGGCCGCGACGAGAACGCGTTTCATCGTGATCCTCCAGTTCGTGCCCAGCCCATCTGGTGAGGAAACCCGAAGGCCCGGCCTCGGTTCCTGCGACAGTCGCGCGCTCCCGGCGGTGACAGGAGGAGCGTCATGTCCTATGGGGAATACAAAAGAGGAGAGGCGACGTGATCGCAGTGATCTTCGAGGTGACCCCGGCCGAGGGTGCGCTCTCCGGCTATATGGACCACGCCAAGCGGCTGCGCCCGCAGCTGGAGGCGATGGACGGCTTCATCTCGGTGGAGCGGTTCCAGAGCCTGACCGACCCGGCCAAGCTGCTGTCGCTGTCGTTCTGGCGGGACGAGGAGGCCGTGAAGGCCTGGCGCAACCACGCCATGCACCGGGCGACGCAGGCGGCAGGGCGTGACGGCATGTTCGATGGATATCGGCTGCGCGTCGCGGCGGTGCTGCGCGACTACGGCATGACGGAGAACCGGGACCAGGCCCCGGAAGACAGCCGCGAGCGCCACCGCGCCTGAGCGCGATGGCGGCTGTCCGCTTCGCTGCCGTCAGTTCTGCAGCTTGATGTTGCCCTTGTCGATGATCGTCTTGAACTTGGCGATCTCGACGACGGCCTTCTGGCGCATCTCGGCACCGGTGGACGGGATGGAAGCGGCGCCCATCTCCTCGAAGCGCTTGATGACGGCCGGATCCTTCAGCGCCTCCATCTGCGCCTTCTCCAGCGCCTCGACGATCTCCTTCGGCGTGCCCTTCGGCGCGACGAAGCCGTTCCACGAGGTGATGTCGAAGCCCGGCAGGGTATCGTTCAGCGTCGGGATCTCGGGAGCGATCGCGGCGCGGGTGGCCGAGGTCACCGCGATGCCGCGGATGGTGCCGGCTTTGTAGTGCGGATAGGGCGAGGTGAAGTTGTCGAAGGACAGCTTGACCTCGCCGGTGATGAGACCCTGCACCAGGGCGGCCGAGGAGCGGAAGGGCACGTGAGTCATGCGCGTGCCGGTGAGCTGCATGAAGAGCTCGGCCGACAGGTGGATCGATGTGCCGATGCCGGAGGACCCGAAGTTCTCCTTGCCCGGATTGGCCTTCAGGTAGGCGATCAGCTCGGCCAGGTTGTTGGCCGGGATCGACGGATGGATGCAGAGGAAGTTGGGCTGGGACGAGGACAGGCCGATGAACTCGAAGTCATCCATGGGCTTGAACGGCAGCCGCTCGCCGAAGAGGTTCGGATTGATGCCGTGGGTGGAGATGGTCGTCATGCCGATCGTGTAGCCGTCCGGCTGGGCACGGGCGATCGCCGCCACGCCCACGTTGCCGCCGGCGCCGGCGCGGTTCTCGATGACGAAGCTCTGCCCGAACCTCTGGGTGAGCTTCTCGCAGACGATGCGGCCGATGACGTCCGTCGAGCCGCCGGCGCCAAAGGGCACGATGCAGGTGACGGGGCGGGCCGGGTAGCTCTGGGCGAAGCCCTTGGTGCCGATGAAGGGGACGGCCAGCGTTCCTGCCGCGATTCCGAGCGCAGTACGCCTGTCGATAGCCTTGGTCATAAGTCCTCCTGGGATGAATGCGCGGGCTTGGGGCCCCGTCTTTTGGCGGGACCCTAGCACGGCTTCACCAGTGCGCAACCGCCAAGGCTGACGCAGGAAGGACGGCGGAGGTGGCGCGGCGCGCTGGCGCTGCCGCGCCCCTGCCTCAGGGCATGGCCTTGAGCTGGCGCGGCAGCGCGGCGAGGTCGGCCTCGAGCTCGCCGATGCGGGCGCGCAGGGCCGATTCGGCCTCGGTCCTGTTGGTGAACTCGGCGCCGTCGACGACGAACTTCTCGCCGCGCAGGAAACCGGACTTCTTCACCTTGACGCCGTTGGTCTTGAGGTCGTCCAGCACCGTCTGGGCGGCGGTGATCTTGGCGTTGATTGCGGCGTTGTGCTCGAGGGCGAGCGCCCGGTCACGCTCGCGCTGGGCACCCGCGATCTTGGCGTTGCGGGCGTCGATGCGGGCACGGTAGTCGCTGGCCTCGAGCCATTCGGTCCGCTGGCAGACGACGAGGAGCGATGCGGTCGTGCCGGCGGCCCAGCCGAGGCCGAAGGCGCCGAGGACCGCCTCGGGCTCGCGGCGGTTTCCGGCGCGCACCACCTTCTGGTGCTCGTGATAGGTCAGGCTCTTGTCGAGCGGGACCACCATCTTGATCTCCCACTGGTCCTCGTTCAGCGAGGCGATCAGCTGGTCGAGCCTGGAGGTGATCTCGGGAACGTCCACCGTGACCGCGCCGAGGCTCCACTCCTTGTCGCCCTCCGTCTTGGTCCAGTTGGGGAAGAGGTCGACGGTGAACTGTTTGGTCTCGATCCAGGGGATCATGGCGGTGGAACTCGTGGGCAGGGAGGAAGCGGGAGAGGGTGCTGGCGGCGGCGGGGGAACGAGCGCGGCGGGCGCGACGTCGGCAAGGACGGGGACCGGGGCGGGAACGGGTTCGGCGGGGGCTGCGGCCTCCGGCGCGGCGTCGGTGGACGGGGGGACCGGGTCGGCCGACACGGCAGGCTCCGGTGCGGCCGGCGCCTCGGCCGGAGGCGGGACCACGAGCGGCTCGAGGACGACGGGCGCGGGCACCGCGGCCTCCTTGCCGGGGGCGGCGAAAGGCGGATCGGGCCGGTCGAGACTGAACCCCTCGAGCGCGGCGGAGAGCTCGTCCAGCTTCACCCGGTCGTCCGGCGCCAGCTCAACGGCCGGGGCGTTCGCGGGAGGCGCCGGCGGCGGCGAGGCCGTCGAGATAGCGGGTCCAGGTCGCGTCGTGGTCTCGTCCGAGCTCATACAGGTAGTCCCATGAATAGATGCCGGAGGAATGCATGTCGTCGAAGGTCAGGCGGACCGCGTAGTGCCCGACCCGATCGATGCCGATCAGCTGGACGTCCTTCTTCCCCCCGACGAACTTGCGTTCCGACGGTGAATGCCCCTGCACTTCGGCAGAGGGGCTCTCCACCCGGAGATATTCGGCGTCGAGGGCGAAAATGTGCCCGTCGTCGAAACTGACCGTCAGCCTCCGCCGGTCGGCGGAGAGCCGGAGCTCGGTCGGCCAGGCATGATGCCGGCCGGTCGCGCTCTCAACGGCGCTGATGTCCGTCATCCGGACCTCCTGGTCTGAGACGTGTCGCAGGACGGTCCGGAGAGGTAGACTGTTCCGTCGCCATCTTCAACGCCGCAGGGGTGACGACAGGCGCGCCAGCGCCTAAATAGATGAAGGAGACGGCGCCGCCCCAGGGCGGGCGTCCGGGAGAAGCGCATGTTCGACAGTGCCGCGACGACGAAACCGCTGCCGATGATCGATCCCTTCGGGCGGTCCATCGACTATCTGCGCGTCTCCGTCACCGACCGCTGCGACTTCCGCTGCGTCTATTGCATGTCGGAGAACATGGCCTTCCTGCCGAAGAAGGATCTCCTCACGCTGGAGGAGCTCGACCGGCTCTGCTCGGCCTTCATCGCCAAGGGCGTGCGCAAGCTGCGCCTCACCGGTGGCGAGCCGCTGGTCCGCAAGGACGTGATGACGCTGTTCCGCTCGCTGTCGCGGCATCTCGACCGCGGCGCCCTCGACGAGCTGACCGTCACGACCAACGGGTCACAGCTCGCCCGCTACGCCGCCGACCTCGCGGCCTGCGGGGTTCGCCGCATCAACGTCTCCCTCGACACGCTCGACCCCGCCAAGTTCCGCGCCATCACGCGCTGGGGCGACCTCGATGCCGTGCTGCGCGGCATCGATGCGGCGCTCGCCGCGGGCATCCACGTGAAGATCAACGCGGTGGCGCTGCGCGGCGTCAACGAGGCGGAGATCGAGAGCCTCGTCACCTGGGCGCATGGCAAGGGGATGGACATCTCCTTCATCGAGGTCATGCCGCTCGGCGACATCGAGCCGTCCCGCCTCGACCAGTACCTGCCGCTGTCGCTGGTGCGCGCGCGGCTCGCCGAGCGATGGACGCTCGCCGAGAGCGAGCACCGCACCGGCGGCCCGGCGCGCTATGTCGAGGTGGCCGAGACCGGCGGCCGGATCGGCTTCATCACGCCGATGACCCACAATTTCTGCGAAAGCTGCAACCGGGTGCGCATCACCTGCACCGGCACGCTCTACATGTGTCTCGGGCAGGACGACGCGGCCGATCTCAGGGCGCCGCTCCGGGCCTCCGAGGCAGACGACCTCCTGTTCGAGGCGATCGACCGCGCCATCGCCCGCAAGCCGCGCGGACACGACTTCATCATCGACCGCCGCACCCGCCAGCCCGCGGTGTCCCGTCACATGAGCATGACGGGCGGATGAAACATCCTGTCGAGGCGGGAACCCCCTCCGCAACATTCTGACCAGGCTCGCGAAAAACCGGCCGGACGTTACGTGACGTTGCGGAATACGCCGCTTTTCGGCCGCAATCGTCCCGCTTAAGCACCCCCATACGGGCAGCTCGCATTGGCGGATCAATCTGCGACGGACCCGCTGACATCTCCGATCACCGTCGTTCCAGCGATACCGAGCGCTGCCGCGACCTGTCCCGAGGCCCCCGCGATGACAGCCCCAGCTTCACCGCATCCCGATTCCGTTGTCGTGACGGAAGCGCTCCGTCGTATCACCCAGTCATCCCTCATCCCCGCCGGATCGGTCCCTGCGACCATCCTCACCTATGTCGTCGAGCGCACGCTCGCCGGCGACGACCGCTCGATCAAGGCCTACACCATCGCCGTCGAGGCGCTGGGCCGCCCGGCGGAATTCAATCCGGACCGCGATTCGACCGTTCGCGTGGCGGCGATGCGGCTGCGCAACGCCCTCGACCTCTACTATGCCGGGCCCGGCGTCGGCGATCCCGTAAGGATCAGGATGGCCCCCGGCAGCTACCGGCCGAGCTTCGAGATGCGGGACGTGCCGCACCCGGCGCCCGCGACCGGCGAATCGGCTTCCCTTCCCGACCTGCGGAAGCGCCGCCGGTTTCTCTCGTCGCCGGCCCATTGGATCGTCGTGCTCGCAGCGGTACTCGCCGTGGACCTCGCCCTGACGGTCTCGCTCATGGCGGTGCAGATGCGCGGCGACACGGCGCCCTACGAGACGCCGGTCAAACCGGCTCACAAGCGCGTCCAGGCGGCCGAGAAGCCAGCCTCCAGCACCCTGGTGCTCGAGCGCATCCGCCAGGACGTCCAGCGCAGCTACCAGCAGCAGGTGGAGTGACGCCGGCGTCGCGGGGCTGCTGCGACGAAGGGGCGCTCGACCGTCGCGCCGCCGGGGGGTAGCAGGAACGCAGGGACGAAACGACCGGAGCGCCGAAGCGTGGCCCACTATGACGTGATCGTCGCCGGCGTCGGCGCGATGGGTTCGGCCGCTGCCTACCAGCTGGCGAAACGGGGCCGCCGGGTCCTCGGGCTGGAGCGCTTCGACATCCCGCACGCCATGGGCTCGTCCCACGGGGTCAACCGCATCATCCGCCTCGCCTATTTCGAGCATCCGCTCTACGTGCCGCTGCTGCGCCGGGCCTACGAGCTCTGGCGCGAGACGGAGACGGCCTTCGGCGAGCAGCTCCTCTACATCACGGGCGGGCTCGATGCCGGCGCCCCCGACAGCCGCGTCGTCACGGGCTCGCTCGCCGCCTGCCGCGAGCACGGGCTCGCGCACGAGGTGCTCGACGCGCGCGAGACGGCGCGGCGCTTCCCGGCCTATCGCCTGGCCGAGGGCCACGTCGCCAAGAGCGCGCTATCGTCGCCCATGTGACCATGGCGATCGCCGCGGGCGCGGAGATCCACGGGCGCGAGGCGCTCATCGGATGGGAGCCGACGCCGGGCGGCGGCGTGCGCGTGACCACCACCCGCGGCACCTACGAGGCGGAGCGGCTGATCCTGTCGACCGGCGCCTGGATCGGCGACCACGCTCCGGAACTCGCGCGCCTCGCCGTTCCCGAGCGCCAGGTGCTGGGCTGGTTCCAGCCGCAGGACTCAGCGCCCTTCGCCCTCGGCGCCTTCCCCGTCTCCATCGTCGAGACGCGCTTCGGCTCCTGCTACCAGTTCCCGGTCTTCGGCGTGCCGGGCTTCAAGATCGGTCTCTACAACCACCTCAAGGAGAGCGGCCATGCCGACGCGCTCTCGCGCGAGCCGCGGGAGGCGGACGAGGCCGCCCTGCGCAACGTGATCCGCGAGGTCTTCCCGGCCGCCGACGGGCCGACCCTGGCGCTGCGCTGCTGCCTCTTCACCAACACGCCCGACGAGCATTTCGTCGTCGACACGCTGCCCGGCCTGCCGCAGGTCGTGGTCGCCTCGCCCTGCTCGGGCCACGGCTTCAAGTTCGCCAGCGTCATGGGGGAGGTGCTGGCCGACCTCGCCACGACGGGCCGCAGCCTGCACGACCTCTCGCTCTTCCGCCTCGACCGCTTCGCGGCGGCGGGAGCCCGCCCGTGACCCCCCTCGCCTCCCCGACCGTCGAGAGCGGCGCCAACAAGCGCGGCATCATCGCGATGTGTACGGCCATGGCCTGCTTCATGACCAACGACACGCTGGTGAAGCTGGTGGCGGCGGACCTGCCCTCCGGCCAGATCATCGCCATCCGCGGCGGTTTCGCCACGGTCATGGTCTTCACCTGGCTGGTGGCGGCCGGGCATCTCAACGCCATCGGCAAGGTCGCGTCGCCCCTGGTTGCGACCCGCGCCGGTCTGGAGGCGCTGGTCGCCTTCCTGTTCATCACCGCCATCGCCTCCATGCCCATCGCCGACATCACGGCGATCTTCCTGATCACGCCGCTGCTGATCACGGCGCTGTCCGGGCCGCTCCTGAAGGAACAGGTGGGCTGGCGACGCTGGTCGGCGGTCGCCGCCGGTTTCCTCGGCATGCTGCTGGTGGTGAAGCCGGGCGGGGCGGGCTTCGTCGCCGGCTCGGCCACCGCCATGGCGCTCGCCAGCGTCGTCTTCTGCGCCATCCGCGACATGGTCACACGCTTCATCGATCCGCGCATCCCGACCATCGTCATCACGCTGACGACCTGCGCCACCGTCGCGGTCTTCGGCGCGGCGATGATCCCGTTCCAGTCCTGGGTGCCGCCGAGCCCGACCCATCTCGGCCTGCTCCTGGCGGCGGCCACCGTGGTCGTCGTCGGCAACCACGCCATGATCCTCGCCTTCCGCGGCGTCGAGGTCTCGCTCGTCTCGCCGTTCCGCTATTCGGTGATGGTCTGGGCCATCGTCTCCGGCATCACGGTCTTCGGCGAATGGCCGGATGCGACGAGCTGGGTCGGCATCGCCCTCATCGTCGGGGCCGGCCTCTACACGCTGCACCGGGAGCGGGTGAGGCTGCGGGTGAGGAGCCCCAAGGCGGAGGCGCAGGCGACGCTACCCTGAGTGCGACCATGCCGAGAATGTCGCCGAACGGTGCGTTCCGCATCCTTCGTTGCGCCGAAAACGGTGATTTCGTTCCGATTCTTCCCGACGGCACTATTGTGCGGTCTGCAGGCGTGTCATACAGAACACGCGACGTTTCGGCGTCGTGCCGGCCACCGCACAACAATCGCGGGGCCGGTTGAGCGGGACAGGCAGGTGGGCGATCGAGGGACCGGGCGGGCTGCGGAGACGCGGCGGACGCGACCAGTCGCGAGACACGTTTCATGATGCCTCGCGCGGCGGAGGTTCCGCCGCATGCGTGACGACCGGACCCCCAGGGGTCCAGGCGTGCGGCCCCGTAAGGTCATGGCCTTCCAGGGGAGTCTACCCGGCATGCAGGGACTGCTTTCGATCAGCCGCGTCATCGACTCGGTCAACACCTATATCGGCAAGGCCGTGAGCTGGCTGATCCTGGTGGCCGTGATCATCTCCGCCGGCAACGCCATCATCCGCAAGGTGTTCTCGAGCTCCTCCAACGCCTGGCTCGAGGCGCAGTGGTACCTGTTCGGCGCGGTCTTCATGCTCTGCGCGGCCTGGACCCTGCTCGCCAACGAACACATCCGCATCGACGTGGTGAACAGCCTGTTCCCGAAGCGGGTGCGCAACTGGATCGACATCGTCGGCCACACCCTGTTCCTGATGCCCTTCTGCATCTTGCTGCTCTATGACAGCTGGCCGTTCTTCCTGAAGTCGTACCTGCAGAACGAGCAGTCGATGAATGCCGGCGGCCTCGTCGTCTGGCCGGCCAAGTTCCTGGTGGTGGCAGGCTTCGTCCTGCTGCTGTTCCAGGGCATCAGCGAACTCATCAAGCGCATCGCCATCATGCGCGGCGAGCTCGAGGACGTGCATGGCGGCGGCCATCACGAAATGGCGGAGGCGGAAGCGGCCCGCCTGCTCGAAGTCGCGAAGGCCCAGGGCCTTCTCGACGCGGCCAAGAAGTGACGCGTACCGGGAGAGATCAAGTGACCATCCGCCGTTCCCTGTCGGGCGCGCTCGCCGCCGCCGCCCTCACCCTCCTCGCCCTCGCCCTCTTCGCCGAACCCGCCCATGCGGCCACCGGCGCCGGCTTCGGCGATTTCGTGCGCGCCAACATGGCCCCGGTCATGTTCGTGGCGCTCGTCGTCTTCCTGCTGCTCGGCTACCCCGTCGCCTTCGCGCTCGCCGCCAACGGACTGTTCTTCGCCATCATCGGCATCGAGCTCGGGCTGTTCCAGCCGAACTTCCTGCAGGCGCTGCCCGAGCGCATCTACGGGACGATGAACAACGACACGCTGCTGGCGATCCCGTTCTTCACCTTCATGGGCCTCATCCTCGAGCGCTCCGGCATGGCGGAGGACCTGCTCGACACCATCGGCCAGCTCTTCGGCTCGATCCGCGGCGGTCTCGCCTATGCGGTCATCTTCGTCGGCGCGCTGCTGGCCGCCACGACCGGCGTCGTCGCAGCCTCGGTCATCTCCATGGGCCTCATCTCGCTGCCGATCATGCTGCGCTACGGCTATGACCGGCGCCTCGCGTCCGGCGTCATCGCCGCGTCCGGCACGCTCGCCCAGATCATTCCGCCCTCGCTCGTCCTCATCGTCATGGCCGACCAGCTCGGCCGCTCGGTGGGCGACATGTACGAGGGCGCCTTCGTGCCCGGCATCGTGCTGTCGCTGCTCTATGCCGGCTACGTCTTCCTCGTCACCATGACCCAGCCGAAGAACGCGCCG
Organism: Rhizobiales bacterium Ga0077556; assembly: GCA_001464235.1. Taxonomy (GTDB): domain Bacteria; phylum Pseudomonadota; class Alphaproteobacteria; order Rhizobiales; family Phreatobacteraceae; genus Phreatobacter. The sequence continues at coordinate 29,748 of LNFH01000350.1, forward strand.
GGCCTGCCGAAGGAAGCGCTGCTCTACATGCAGGACGACGGCAAGCGCGGCACGTGGAAGCTCGGCGTGCTCGTGCTGTTCTCTGCGCTGGTCGCGGTCTTCATCATGAACCAGACCACCGTTCGGGGCGGCGCCGACTTCGTCATCCTGTCCATGTCGGTGGCGGTGCTCGTCGCCTTCATCGCCGTGGTCTGCAACTATTATTTCGGCGCGCAGCGGCTCATCCTCACCGTCGCCATGACGGCGGCGCTGATGGTCGCCTACCTCTTCCTGAGGCAGGGCGGCTACACGACCTGGTCGCTGATCGCGGAAGCCGCCGCCTTCGGCTTCGCCTATGCCATCTTCGTCGGGCTGGTGGAGCGCTTCGGCAACTTCAAGATGATCTCGCCGATCGCCGAGCAGGTCACCTTCGTCATGGTGCCGCCGCTCGGCCTCATCTTCCTCGTCCTCGGCACCATCTTCATCGGCCTCGCGACGCCGACCGAAGGCGGCGCCATGGGTGCGGCTGGCGCGATGATCCTCGCCATGATGAAGCGGCGGCTGACCTGGGACCTGGTGCGCCAGGCGAGCGAGTCCACCGCCAAGCTGTCGGCCTTCGTGCTGTTCATCCTGGTGGGTGCGCGCGTCTTCTCGCTGACCTTCTACGGCGTCAACGGCCACATCTGGGTCGAGCACCTGCTCGTCTCGCTGCCGGGCGGCCAGGTCGGCTTCCTGATCGTCGTCAACATCATGGTCTTCCTGCTGGCCTTCTTCCTCGACTTCTTCGAGTTGGCCTTCATCGTGGTGCCGCTGCTCGGCCCCGCGGCCGAGAAGCTGGGCATCGACCTGATCTGGTTCGGCGTCATGCTGGGCGTGAACATGCAGACGAGCTTCATGCACCCGCCCTTCGGCTTCGCGCTGTTCTACCTGCGATCCGTGGCGCCGAAGGAAGCCTATACGGACAAGATCACCGGCCTCAGAATGGAGCCGGTCACCACGATGCAGATCTACTGGGGCGCCGTGCCCTTCGTGGTGATCCAGTGCATCATGGTGGCGCTCGTGATCATCTTCCCGGGCAT
>LNFH01000351.1 GCA_001464235.1 Rhizobiales bacterium Ga0077556
CGGCTGGTTCGTCGGCCAGGTGATGAAGGCCTCCGGCGGCAAGGCCAATCCGGAAGCCGTCAATGCGATGCTGAAGGCGAAGCTCGGGATCTGAGGCGGGGCCATGGCGGCGCTGACCATCCGGCGCGTCACGCCGCAAGACCTCGACGCCGTCCGCCGGGTCCTCATCGAGACCTGGCACGCCACCTATGACGCGGTTCTCGGCGCCGAACGCGTCGCCGAGATCACCGGGTCTTGGCACAGCCTCGGAAACCTTGCCGCACAGGTCGACAGACCGGGCGAGGTATTTCTCCTCGCGCAGACCGACGGAGCGGTCGTGGCCACCGCATCCGTCGTGCCGGCGAGCGATGGGGTCCGGCTCGGGCGGCTTTATGTGCTTCCGACTTTCCAGGGGCAGGGGATCGGGCGGGCGCTGATGGACGAGGCCCTGCGGCTCGCCGGAGATCCGGACCCGGTCACCCTCGAGGTCGAGCCGACCAACGCGCCGGCGATACGGTTCTACGAGGCGGCCGGCTTCCGCATCGTCGACCGGTCCGGTGCCTGCGGAGCCCCGGGTTCCGGGGTCGAGGCCCTTGTGATGGAACGCCGCCGAGGTGCCGGCTGATGGCGAGCCCCTGGACGTCGAACATCGAGCGGGATCCCCGCTATCGGGGCGCCGAGGAGATCGTCGCGGCGGCGGGCTATCAGGTCACGGTCGGGGAGGGCGTCATCGCCGTCGCCTATGATGAGACCGGCGAGAGACGGCGCTTCCGCTCCCGCAAGGAGTTCCTCGCCTTCGCCGCAGCGCTCGCGAGCGGCGAGCCGCCGCCGGGCCCGAGGCGCAGCGCCGGCATTCGCAATGGGCCGGGCTTCGGCGAGCGGGCGGCGCGGGCCTCCGCACCGCGCCCGGACGAGGCCGGCGCGGAGACAGACGTCGCGCGGCTCCAGGCGCTCTGCCGGGCACTCACGATCGAGCGCGACGCCTGGAAGGCGAGGGCGCAGATCCGCGAGGAGAGTGCGGCGGGCGACCCCTCCGACACCGGCGAGAAATACCGCGCGTTGAAGAAGTTCATCGCCCGCGAGTTCCATCCCGACCAGGTCCGTGCCGACGGCATCGAGCGGCTGGTGCGGACGGAAGTGTTCAAGACGATCTGGGCCCATATCGAGGCGCTGGATCGCACTGGCCGCTCCTGACGCAGCGGCTGCACGCAACTTGCTTCGGTCTGCCCTGCATCCAGCCCCGCAGCAAGGCAGCCTCATGATCCTGCGCCATACGCCGCCCACACCCGCACGGCTCGCCGCCGCCGCCATCGCCACCGCCGGCGTGGTGCTGGCGGCGACCGTCGCATTCCGGACCTTCTCGCTGCCGCTGCTGCTGGCATCCATCGGCGGATCGGCCGTCATCGTCTTCGGCATGCCCGACAGCCGGATGGCGCGCCCGCGCAGCCTCTACGGGGGCCACGCCATCGGCCTCGCGGCGGGGTTCCTGGCGGTGCTCGCCGGTCGCAGCGACTATGCGGTGGCGGGAGCGGTGGCGCTGGCGCTGGTGGCGATGCTGCTGACCGATACGGTCCACTCGCCCGCCGGCGCCGATCCGATCATCGTGGCGACGGGCGGAGCCGGCTGGGAAATCCTCGTGATCGCGGCGGGTCTCCTCATGCTCACCGACATGCTCGGACGCTTCATCGGCTGGTGCTTCTCCGACCCCGGGGAGTGAATGGCAGCAGCGCGCCGGGCCCCACTTGCGCGAGGGCCTGTCGCAGCGTTTCCATGCCGCCCTCAGGGGGAGGAAAAATCATGACGAAGCGCTTCACGCTCCACGGTTTCTGGCTGTCGGGGCCGACCTACAAGGTCGGCCTCATGCTCAGCCTCTGCGGCGAGGATTTCGCCTATCGCTCGCTCAACCTGCGGGCCGGCGAGCACAAGGCCCCGGCCTTCCTCGCCAAGAACCGCTTCGGCCAGGTGCCGGCCCTGGATGACGCGAAGACCGGCCTGTCGCTCTGCCAGTCCGCCGCGATCCTCGAATATCTCGCGGCGGAGTTGGGCAAGTTCCAGGGCGATGGTGCCGCCGGCGTGGCGCGCGCCCGCGAATGGATGTTCTGGGACTTCGACCGGCTCGCCGGCCCGATCTATCGCTCGCGCGCCCAGCGCTTCGGCATCCGCGCCTTCAACCAGCCGATCATGGAAATGTACTGGGCCGAGGGCAATGCGGCCCTCAAGGTGCTGGAGGAGGCCCTGGCCGCGTCCGACTGGCTCGCGGGCAAGGCGCCAAGCATCGCCGACATCGACGTCTACGGCGTCGTCGCCTATGCGCCGCAGGCGGGCTTCGACCTCAGGGCCTATCCCGCCATCGGCGCCTGGATGGCCCGCATGGAGGCGCTGCCGGGCTTCCTGCCGACCACCGGCCTGCCGCAGGCATGAGCACGGTCATCGTCCGGGAGGCGAGGGCGGAGGACGTACCCCGCATCGCCGCCCTCATCGCCATGGGCAATGCCTCCCGCCCGATGACGGCGGCGGAGGCCGAGGCCGAGGGCCGGCTGCCGGCCTATGCCGAGGCCTTCGCCAGGGTCGCCGCGTCGGAAGCGAACCACCTCTTCGTCGCCGAGGCGGACGGGCGGGTGGTCGGCACCTATCAGCTGACCGTCCTGCCGGGGATCGCCGAGCGCGGCCGCACCCGCGGCAAGATCGAGAGCGTCCACGTCGATCCCACCCTGCGCGGCACGGGGGTCGGCGCGGTGATGATGCGCCACGCCCTCGAGGTCGCGCGGCAGGTGGGCATCGGCCTCATCGAGCTCTCGTCCAACAAGAGCCGGACCGACGCCCACCGCTTCTACGAGCGACTCGGCTTTGCGAAGAGCCACGAGGGCTTCAAGATGGTCCTCGACTGAGCCTTCTCCACGACGTCAGCTGCGGACGCGGCGGGCCCGGCATTCGGGAAGGAAGCTGCGCCAGGTCTTGCCGGCGGCCTGCAGGCGCGTCTTGTCGCGCCGCCATTCGGCGCCGCAGTCGCGCATGATCTGGTCGTTGCGGAGCTGGGCGGCCGAGCGCGGGCGGCGCGTGGTGGTGGATGCCGGCGGCGTGGTGGTGGTCTCGGTCGACGAGGATCGGCTGCGGCCGGTCGTGGCGGTCTGCGCGGCGGCGATGTCGACGGTGAGGACGAGGGCGGCGAGGGCCGCGAGCCAGTGAAGTCGCATGGGTGATCCTCCTTTGAGATCCGGCGCACCATTCCACCCTCCGGCCCAACCCGGGATGAACGCCGCGTCGGTTGCATCCTGCCGTGTTCGTGCAACCGTGCAACTGGGGCATCGCACGGATAGCGGCGGCGGGGCTTCACGTCCGGCGGCGAGGTGATAGGGTCCGCGCGAAGGGCCGCCGGACCCGACCGGCACCCAGAGCCCCCGCGGAGACGTCCATGTCGCAACGCCCGATCGAACTCCACTACTGGCCGACGCCCAACGGCTGGAAGATCACGATCATGCTGGAGGAGTGCGGCCTGCCTTACACCGTCCACCCGGTGAACATCGGCAAGGGCGACCAGTTCAAGCCGGACTTCCTGAAGATCGCGCCGAACAACCGCATGCCCGCCATCGTCGATCCCGACGGGCCGGACGGCGCGCCGATCTCGGTCTTCGAGTCGGGCGCGATCCTCATGTATCTCGGCCGCAAGACGGGGAAGTTCTTCCCCCAGGACGAGCGCGGCCGCGTGGCGGTCGAGGAGTGGCTGATGTGGCAGATGGCCGGCTTCGGCCCGATGCTCGGCCAGACGCACCATTTCCGCATCTATGCGCCGGAGAAGATCGAGTATGCCATCAACCGCTACACCAACGAGGCGAACCGCCTGTATGGGGTCCTGAACCGGCGGCTGGAGGGCCGCGAGTTCATCTGCGACAGCTATTCCATCGTCGACATGGCCTGCATCGGCTGGGCCAAGCTGTGGGAGCGGCAGGGCCAGGACATGGCGCAGTTTCCGCACGTGAAGGCCTGGATCGACCGCATGCTGGCGCGGCCCGCGGTGCAGAAGGGGCTGATGGTCAACAAGGAGGACCGCGTCGCCACTCCGCCGACCGATCCGGCGGCGCAGGCGGTCCTTTTCGGCCAGAAGGCGCGCTGAAGCGACGGGCCGGCGTTCACACTCCCGTAGCGTTAATCCATCGTTGACCTATGGGAAGCAGACTGCGCGTGACTGAAGGGTAGCGGGCGGCCCGATGGCGGCCCGTCTCAACCGGAGATCATGCGATGACCGTGATGATCCTCGCAGAGGACGAGGCACCGTCCATCGTGCCCGTGGACCTCGCCGACAGGCCGGCGCGCGAGCTGGGTACGATGTATGCGGCCGGCCGTGTGGTGCCGCGCGACCTCGTCGCCGCGCATATGTGGTTCAACATCGCCGCCCTGAAGGGCGACCGCGACGCCGCCCACCGTCGGCAGGAGGTCGCGGCCGAGATGAGCAAGGACGAGATCGCCCAGGCGCTCGGTTGGGCGCGGGCCTGGCTCGATGCGCAGGCGCCCGTCGCCGTCTGATCAGGCCGGCCGCGTCCGCGGCTTCTCGACGTTGGGCAGGAAGATCGTCAGCAGGCCGATGAGCGGCAGGAACGAGCAGAGCCAGTAGACGTAGTCGATGCCCTTGGCATCGGCGATCTGGCCCAGCACCGCCGCGCCGATGCCGCCCATGCCGAAGGCGAAGCCGAAGAACAGGCCGGAGATCATGCCGACCTTTCCCGGCACCAGTTCCTGGGCATAGACGAGGATGGCCGAGAAGGCCGAGGCCATGACGACGCCGATGATCGCCGTCAGCACGATGGTGCCGGTGAGGCCGGCATAGGGCAGGGCGAGGGTGAAGGGCAGGGTCCCGAGGATCGAGCCCCAGATCACCACCTTGCGGCCGAAGCGGTCGCCGATGGGTCCGCCGAGCAGGGTGCCGACCGCCAGCGCGCCGAGGAAGACGAAGAGCATGAGCTGCGCGTCGCGCACCGACACGCCGAAGCGGTGCATGGCGTAGAAGGTGTAGTAGCTCGAAAGGCTCGTCATGTAGACGTATTTCGAGAAGATCAGCAGGCTGAGCACGCCGATCGCGGCAATGACCCGCCGGCGCGGCAGAGGCGTCGGCCGGGCGGGCGCGGGGCGGGAGGCCTGCGCGGCGCGGCGTGCCGCATACCAGCCGCCGACGCGCGTCAGGATCACCATGGCGGCGAGCGCCAGCACTGCGAACCAGGCCACCGACTGCTGGCCGCGCGGCAGGATGACGAAGGCCGCGGCGATGGGACCGAGCGCCGTGCCGGTGTTGCCGCCGACCTGGAACAGCGACTGCGCGAGGCCGTGGCGGCCGCCGGAGGCCATCCGCGCCATGCGCGAGGACTCCGGGTGGAAGACCGCCGAGCCAAAGCCGACGAGACCGGCGGCGACCAGCAGCAGCGCGTAGCTGCCCGCATAGGCGAGCAGGATCAGCCCGGTGAGCGAAAAGCCCATGCCGACGGCGAGCGAGTAGGGCTGGGGATGGCGGTCGGTGTAGAGGCCGACCAGCGGCTGGAACAGCGAGGCCGTGCCGGAAAAGACGAAGGCGAGGAGGCCGATCTGGCCGAAATCCAGCGCGTAGTTTTCCTTGAGCACCGGGTAGAGGGCGGCGACCAGCGACTGCATCACGTCGTTGAGCAGGTGGCAGGTGCTGAGCGCCGCCAGGATGCCGAACGAGGTGCGGTCGACGGCTGGGGGGGCCGTGTCGACGGGCGTGCTGGTCACGAATGCTCCTCGGGGCGGCAGCGGGGGCTGCGGTTCTGCCCGATTGGGAGGCAATCGCCGCCCCTGGTCAATGCTGCCGCGGCGGGAGCCCGCATGCGCGGGGCGAGGGGCTCCCGGCGCCCGGTCAGTCGACCTGACGCACAGCGCCCTTGGCGGCGCTGGTGGCGAGGGCGGCATAGGCCCTGAGCGCCGTCGTCACCTTGCGCTTGCGCGGGGCCTCGGGCTTCCAGGCGGCCTTGCCCTTCGCCTCCATGGCGGCGCGGCGGCGGGCGATCTCCTCGTCGGACACGCGCATGGCGATCGTCCGGTTGGGGATGTCGATGTCGATCATGTCCCCCTCCTCGACGAGGCCGATGGCGCCGCCCTCGGCGGCTTCCGGCGAGGCATGGCCGATGGAGAGGCCCGAGGTGCCGCCGGAGAAGCGGCCGTCGGTGATGAGGGCGCAGGCCTTTCCGAGGCCCTTCGACTTCAGGTAGCTCGTCGGATAGAGCATTTCCTGCATGCCGGGGCCGCCGCGCGGGCCCTCGTAGCGGATGACGACGACGTCGCCGGCCTTGATCTTGTTGGTGAGGATGGCATCCACCGCCGCGTCCTGGCTCTCGAAGATGCGGGCGGGGCCCGAGAAGGTCAGGATCGAGGCGTCGACGCCGGCGGTCTTCACGATGCAGCCGTCGAGGGCGATGTTGCCGAAGAGCACGGCGAGGCCGCCGTCCTTCGAATAGGCGTGGTCGGCGGAGCGGATGACGCCCTTTTCGCGATCGAGGTCGAGCTCCTCGAAACGGCGGTTCTGGCTGAAGGCGACCTGGGTCGGCACGCCGCCTGGCGCCGCCGAATAGAAGGTGTGGACGCTCTCGCTGTCGGAGACCTTGACGTCCCAGCGGGCGAGGGCGGCGGCCATGGTCTCGGAATGGACGGTGGGCAGGCTGGTGTCGATCAGGCCGGCGCGGTCGAGTTCGCCGAGGATCGCCATGATGCCGCCGGCGCGGTGCACGTCCTCCATGTGGACGTTGGCGACCGAGGGCGCGACCTTGCAGAGCACGGGCACGCGGCGCGACAGGCGGTCGATGTCCTCCATGGTGAAGCCGATCTCGCCCTCGTGGGAGGCGGCGAGGAGGTGCAGCACCGTGTTGGTGGAGCCGCCCATGGCGATGTCGAGCGTCATGGC
>LNFH01000352.1 GCA_001464235.1 Rhizobiales bacterium Ga0077556
AGGGCGAGGCCGAGGGCCTCGGTCAGGCAGTTCATGGAATTGGCAGTGAACATGCCCGAGCAGGAGCCGCAGGTCGGGCAGGCGGAGCGCTCGATGACCTTCACGTCCTCGTCGGAGACGCGGTCGTCGGCGGCGGCCACCATGGCGTCGATCAGGTCGACCTTCTTCAGCACGCCCTCGGCGATGAACTTGCCGGCCTCCATCGGCCCACCGGAGACGAAGATGGCGGGGATGTTGAGGCGCATGGCGGCCATCAGCATGCCGGGCGTGATCTTGTCGCAGTTGGAGATGCAGACGACCGCGTCGGCGCAATGGGCGTTGACCATGTACTCGACGCTGTCGGCGATGATCTCGCGCGAGGGCAGCGAATAGAGCATGCCGTCGTGGCCCATGGCGATGCCGTCGTCGACCGCGATGGTGTTGAACTCCTTGGCGACGCCGCCGGCCTTCTCGATCTCGCGGGCGACCAACTGGCCGAGATCCTTCAGGTGCACGTGGCCCGGCACGAACTGGGTGAAGGAATTGGCGATGGCGATTATCGGCTTGCCGAAATCCGAGTCCTTCATGCCGGTGGCGCGCCACAGGCCGCGGGCGCCGGCCATGTTACGGCCATGGGTCGTGGTGCGAGAACGATAGGCGGGCATGGTCGTTTCCGGTGCTCGGCGTTGGATTGCTTGATCGGCCCGGCGCGCGGTCCGTTGACCCAGCCTTTATCGGTTCAAAACGGGTTAGGCCAGTGCGGCACGGGGCCGTCCCCCATGCCCGCCGCCGGCATGGCTGGCATTCACCGCCGCTGGTTCGGGACTTGCCTTGCTCGCAGCCGTGCAGCGAGGTCAGGCCTCCGGTCCGAAAGCGGACCTTCCGCCGCCGACCCCGCTTGCCGTTCAATGGTGGGCAGGACCGGCTGGGCCGGTCATGGAGCATGCGACGTGCAGACGAGAGACTGGGATATCGGCACCGACATCGGCGGCACGTTCACCGACATCATCGCGGTGCGCAGCGGCAGCCATGAAACCCGGATCGCCAAGGTTCCCTCCCGCCCCGACGCGCCGGTCCAGGCGATGATGGAGGCGCTGACGGCCGTGGGCCTCGGCCCCGACGACGTCAGGCGCTTCGTCCACGGCACCACCCGCGTCACCAATGCGCTCGTCGAGGAGAGGCTGCCGCGGGTGGCGCTGGTGGCCACCGCCGGCTTCGAGGACGTGCTGGAGATCGCCCGCTACCGCCGCCAGGAGCTCTACCGCCTCGACATTCCGCCGAAAGCGCCGCCCTTGGTGCCGCCCTCGCTGTGCTTCGGCATCGTCGAGCGGCTCGACCATACGGGCGCCGTGCTGACCCCGCTCGTGGAGAGCGAGATCGAGCGGCTGGTGGCCTGGCTGAAGGCCAACGCCGTCGCCAGCGTCGCCATCTGCCTGCTGCACTCCTATGCCAATCCGGAGCACGAGAAGCGCCTCGCCGAGCGGCTCGCGGGCGTGGTGCCGCATGTCTGCGTCTCGCACGAGATCAATCCGGAGGCGCGCGAATACGAACGGGCGTCCTCGACGGCCTTCAACGCCGCTGCCATGCCCATCGCCGTCGAATACCTGACCGAGCTCGAGGAGCGGCTGCCGATCGGGCCGGGGCTGCAGGTCTTCCACTCGGCGGGGGCGATGGTGCCGGTTCCCGCGGTGAAGCGGCGGCCCCTCGTCATGGCCATGTCGGGGCCGGCGGCCGGCGTCTCGGCCTCGGCGCGCATCGCCCGGGACCTGGCGCGGCCGCGCGTGCTCACCTTCGACATGGGCGGCACCACCACCGATGTCTGCCTGATCGTCGACGGCGCGGCGGAAATGACCGACACGCGGATGATGGGCGGGCGGCCGCTGCGCCAGCCGATGCTCGCCGTCCATTCCATCGGGGCCGGCGGCGGCTCCATCGTCGATCTCGGGCCGGGCGGGCTCACGGTGGGGCCGAAGAGCGCCGGGGCGGTGCCGGGCCCGGCCTGCTACGGCCGCGGCGGCACGCGCGCCACCATTACCGACGCCAATGCCATCCTCGGCTATCTCGATCCCGAGGCGGTGCTCGGCGACACGATCCGCATCGACGTCGGCAAGGCACGCGACGCCGTCCAGCCCATCGCGGACAGGCTCGGCCTCGGCCTCGAGGAGACGGCGCTCGGCATCGTCAAGGTCGCCAACGCCACCATGGCGCGGGCGCTCAGGCGCGTGACCGTCGAGCGCGGCGTGGACGGGCGCGACTGTACCCTGCTCGCCTTCGGCGGCGGCGGGCCGATGCATGCCACCGGCCTCGCCGACCTCTACGGCCTGCGCGAGATCATCGTGCCGGCGGCCTCCAGCGCCTTCTCGGCGCTCGGCTGCCTGACCGCCGACTTCTCCTTCCTGCAGCAGCGCACCGTGCGCATGGCGCTGAACGGGCTGTCGGCGGAGGTCTTCGCCACGCGCGTCGCCGAACTCGTGGCCGAGGCGCGCGATCCCCTCATCGCCAACGGGATCCCCGGCGAGGAGATCACCGTCGAGCACGTGGCGTTGATGCGCTATGCGGCGCAGAGCGATTCCATCCCCATCGGCTTCGCCATGCCGCTCGACCCCATCCGGCTGGAGGCGGACTTCCACGCTCGCCATCGCGAGCTCTTCGGCTATGCGACGGGCGAGGACTGCGTGATCGAGGCCTTGCGGGTGAAGGCGACCAAGCCGTCGGTGACGCCCTTCTCGCGGCCGGACGTCGGCCGGCCGCAGGTCGCCGGCCGCAGCCGGCCCTGCATCTTCGGGCCGGAGGGGCCGGTCGAGACGCGCATCCTGCCGCGCGAGACCATCGCCGGCATCACCACCGGGCCGGCCATCATCGAGGACGCCTGGTCGACCGTCATCGTGCCGCCGGGATGGCAGGCGCGGCCCGACGACCTCGGCAACCTCTTCCTCACCCGGAGCGCCTCATGACCCCGCTGGACCCCTTCGTCGTCGAGGTGATCCGCCACGGCCTCTCGGCGGCGGCCGAGGAGATGAGCCTCGTCATGACCCGCTCGGCCCGCTCGCCGCTCCTGCGCGAGGCGGGCGACCTCTCCTCCGCCATCACCGACGCCGAGGGCGGGCTGGTGGGGCAGGGGCGCGACATCCCCATCCATCTGGGCGCCATGGCCTATACGGTGAAGGAGCTGCTGAAGGTCTGCCCCGCCGCCGGCATGAAGGAAGGCGACGCGATCATCTACAATGTCGGCGCGCTCGGGGGGAACCACCTCAACGACGTGAAGATCGCCCGGCCCGTCTTCGTCGAGGGCCGGCTCATCGCATTCGCGCTCAGCCTCGCCCACTGGCCCGACGTCGGCGGCACCTGGCCGGGCAGCTACCTCGCCAACGCCTTCGACACGTTCCAGGAGGCGATCCGCATTCCGCCGCTGCCGATCGCGAATGCCGGCGGCGTCAACCGCTCCGTCCTCGACCTGATCCTCGCCAACGTGCGCGATCCCGTCTCCTGCGAGGGCGACCTGATGGCCCAGCTCGCCGCCACCACGGCGGCGGAGCGGCGCATCCGCGAGATGTGCGCGCAGTACGGCACCGAGACCTTCGTCTCCACCATGACCCGCCTGCACGACCTCTCGGAAGCCGAGATGCGGGCGGCGCTCACCGAACTGCCCGACGGCACCTACGAGGGCGAGGATTTCCTCGACGACGGCGGGCCGAACGGAGAGCCGGCGCGCATTCACGTCAGGATCGAGATCCGCGGCGACGAGGCGACCTTCGACCTCTCGGGATCGGCCGACCGTGTCGCCAATTTCTGCAACACGACGCCCTTCATCGCCCGCTCCGCGGTGGTCTATGCCGCGCGCATCATGAGCGGGCGCGACATGCAGCAGAATGCCGGCGCACTCCGCCCCATCACCATCGTCACCCGGCCGGGATCTATCCTCGAGCCCGGCTGGAATGCCGCGGTCGCCGCCGGCAACCACGAGACCTCCATGCGGGTGGTGGACGCCATCTTCCGCGCCATGGAAAGCGTCATTCCCGAGCGGCTCTCGGCGGGCGGGCCGGCGACCTCCGGCCTCCTCGCCTTCGCCGAGCCGCTCGCGGACAGTTCCTGGCGCATGCTCTACGAGGTGCACGGCGGCGGCGAGGGCGCCCGCCACGACCGCGACGGCTGCCCGGCGACGCGCGTCCATCTCGCCAACACCTCCAACACGCCGGCCGAGATGATCGAGGCGAACTACGCCATCCGCGTCGAGAGACAGGCGATCCGCCGCGATTCCGGCGGGCGCGGCGTGCACAAGGGCGGCGACGGCGTCATCCGCGCCTACCGCGTACTGGCGCCGAGCCTGTGGCTCACCACCTGCGTCGAGCGCTCGGTGATGCCGACCTACGGCCTTCAGGGCGGCGAGGAGGGCAAGCCCTACACGATCACGCTGGAGCGTGACGGAAAGGCGGAGCGCCTGTCGGGCAAGGCGAACCTGCTGCTGAAGGCCGGCGACCTCGTGACGCTGGAGGGCTGCGGCGGCGGCGGTTACGGGACGCCTGCCGCATGAGGGTCTGGCCGGCCGGAGTCGAGCGCACCATCGGTCCTCTGCCGAGGAGCCTCGGCGCGGCGCTGAGGGCGACGGCGGCGCGGCGGGGCGAGGCGCTCGCCATCGCCTTCTACGGGGCGGAGATCAGCTTCGCCGAGCTCCTCGCGCGGGTGGAGCGGCTGGCGGCCCACCTCCAGCTCGCCTGCGGCGTCGGGCCGGGCGACCGGGTGCTGCTCGACATGCAGAATTCGCCGCACGCCATCATCGCCTACCAGGCGATCGCGCGGGCGGGCGGCGTGGTGGTGCCGGTCAACCCCATGTGCATGCCGGAGGAGATCGCCTATCTCGCCGAGGACAGCGGGGCCAGGGTCGCGCTGATCGGCGCCGAGCTGGTCGGCCGGTTCGAGGCGATGGCTCCGGTGCCGCTCGCCCATGTGATCGTCGCCGCCTATGGCGATGAGATTCCGGCCGACACGCCGTTCCGGCTGCCGCCGGTGATCGCTGAGAGCGTGCTCCCCGACAGCCTGCCGCCGGGCTTCACCGCCTGGAGCGCGGCGCTGGCCGAGGCGCGGCCGCCGCTCCCTGACACCCGCGGCCCCGACGACCTCTGCGTCATGCCCTATACCTCCGGCACGACGGGCAAGCCGAAGGCCTGCATGCACACGCACCACAGCGTGCTCTTCACCGCCTTCGTCCAGGCGCGCTGGTACTCCTACGACGACACCACCGTCCTCACGGGCTTCATGCCGATGTTCCACGTCGCGGGCATGCAGCTCTCGCTCAACGGCTGCGCCGCCTGCGGTGCCACCGTGGTGGTGATGGCGCGCTGGGACCGCGACCTCGTGGCGCCGCTGTTCAAGCGCTACGGCGTGACGCTGTGGAGCGCGGCGCCGACCATGGTGGTGGACGCGCTCGCCGCAGAGGGCTTCGACGAGGCCGCCTTCGCCAGGCTCAGGATCATCACCGGCGGCGGCGCGGCCATGCCGGCGGCGGTGGCGGCGGAACTCAAGCGGCGGTGGAACCTCGCCTATGTCGAGGGCTATGGGCTCACCGAGACCATGTCGCCGAGCCATCTCAACCCGGTGGACCGGCCGAAGCCGCAATGCCTCGGCGTGCCGGTGCAGGAAACCGACGCGCGCATCATCGACCCCGAAAGCCTCGCGGAACTGCCGCCGGGCGAGACCGGCGAGATCGTCGTCGCCGGGCCGCAGGTGATGCGCGGCTACTGGAACCGGCCGGAGGCGAGTGCCGAGGCCTTCGTGACGCTCGAGGGCAGAGGCTTCCTGCGCACCGGCGACCTCGCGCGCATCGACGACGAGGGCTATTTCCACATGGTCGACCGGCTGAAGCGGATGATCTCCGTCTCCGGCTTCAAGGTCTGGCCCTCCGAGGTGGAGGCGGTGCTCTACCGCCATCCCGCCGTGCAGGAGTGCTGCATCGTCTCGGCGCCCGACACTTATCGCGGCGAGACGGTGAAGGCCTTCGTGGTGCCGCGGCCTGGCATGGACCTGTCGGCCGACGCGCTGATCGCCTGGGCGCGCGAGGTGATGGCCGCCTACAAGGTGCCGCGGCAGGTGGAGTTCGTGCAGAGCCTGCCGCGCACCGCCTCCAACAAGCTCGACTGGCGCTCGCTGCAGGACGCCGGCTGGGCGAAGGCCGCGTCGTGACCGCCGGCCTTGCCGCCACCCGCCGCGGCGATCACCATGCGGCCTGCATCTTGCCTGCCCGGGCCGTGCTCCCTCGCATTTCGCCTGAGACCTCGACATGACCCTGCCGTCTCTGACCGCCCTCGAAGCCCGCATCCGCGACGACCTCGCGCGGATCGCCCATCCGCGCGCGCCCTGGCTCACCCCGCGCACGGCCCCGGACGGGTCGCAGGCGCTGGACGTGCTGGTGGTCGGTGCGGGGCAATCGGGCGTCGTCGCCGCCTTCGGGCTGAAGCGCTCGCGGGTGGACAACATTCTCGTCATCGACAAGGCGCCCTACGGGCAGGAGGGGCCCTGGGTCACCTATGCGCGGATGAAGACGCTGCGCAGCCCGAAGGACTTCACCGGCCCCGATCTCGACATTCCGAGCCTCACCTACCAGTCCTGGCACGAGGCCCGCTACGGCGCGGCGCAGTGGCAGGCGCTGGACCTCATCACCCGCGAGGACTGGAACGACTACCTCCTCTTCATGCGGCGGGTCACCGATGTCCCGGTCGAGAACGACACCGAACTCCTGTCGCTGACGCAGGCGGGGGAGCTGGTCGCGGCGCGGGTCAGCGGCTCCGGGGGCGAGCGGACCGTCTTCGCCCGCAAGGTGGTGCTGGCGACGGGGCAGGATTCGACCGGGCGCTGGTGGATGCCGGACTTCGTCGCGGCCCTGCCGGCGGCGCTGCGCGCCCACACCGCCGATCCCATCGACTTCGCTTCGCTGAAGGGCAAGGTCGTGGCCGTGCTGGGGGCCGGCGCCTCGGCCCTCGACAATGCCGCGGAGGCGCTGGAGGCGGGCGCAGCCTCGGTGCATCTCTTCTGCCGGCGGCTGGAGCCGCAGGTGATCCAGCCCTATCGGTGGATCACGTTCCGCGGGTTCATGAAGCACCTCTCCGACCTCGACGATGCCTGGCGCTGGCGCTTCATGAGCCGCGTCATGGGCCTGCGCGAGGGCTTTCCGCAGGCGACCTACGACCGCTGCGCCGCCCATCCCAACTTCGTGTTGCACACCGGCGCCGCCTGGACGGCCACGCGCGCCGAGGACGGCCGGGCGGTGGTGACGACGCCGCACGGCGAATTCGCCGCCGATTTCTTGGTCTGCGGCACCGGCATCGCCATGGACTATGCGGCGAAGCCCGAGCTCGCCGCCTTCGCCGGCAACATCGCCACCTGGGGCGACCGCTACGCACCGCCCGAGGACGAGCGGAACGACCGGCTCGCGGCCTTCCCCTACCTGTCGGCGGACTACCAGTTCATGGAGAAGGTGCCGGGCCAGACGCCCTGGATCGCCAACGTCCACCTCTTCTCCATCGCCTCGACCATGAGCTTCGGCCCCTCGGGATCGTCGATCAACGCGATGACCACGGCCGTGCCGCGGCTGGTCGACGGCGTCACCAAGGGCCTGTTCGCGGCGGACGTCGAGGCGAACTGGCAGGCCTTCCTCGCCTATGACGTCGCGCAGGCGGAGGTGCGGCAGACCGTGCTGGGGCTCGGCATCGCCGCGGAGTAGCCCGTTTTGTGGGTCACCGATCTCATCGCGTCGTGCCTGGCCATGTGCCGGGCATCCACGACTTGACC
>LNFH01000353.1 GCA_001464235.1 Rhizobiales bacterium Ga0077556
GTGCTGGGGCTCGGCATCGCCGCGGAGTAGCCCGTTTTGTGGGTCACCGATCTCATCGCGTCGTGCCTGGCCATGTGCCGGGCATCCACGACTTGACCACCGCCCTATGAGAATTCGTGGATTCCCGGGCCGAGCCCGGGAATGACGGATGGGTCTGAGACAGCGGGTCGCGAACGGGCGTGGGCCTCAGCCCGCGGTCGCCGTTTCCCTGTGCCGGGCCGTCGCCGCTTCCGGGTCGAAATGCGGGATCGCGGCGATCAGCTCGCGGGCATAGTCGGAGGCCGGGTCGGTGAACAGCGCGCCGCTCGGCCCCTGTTCGACGATGCG
>LNFH01000354.1 GCA_001464235.1 Rhizobiales bacterium Ga0077556
TGCTGCACGCCGAACCGGTGCTGCTCGTCGATGACGGCGAGGCCGAGGTCGCGAAAGCGCACGTGGTCCTGGAACAGGGCGTGGGTGCCGACGGCGATGGCGATGTCTCCCGAGGCGAGGCCGGCGAGGATCTCCTCGCGCTCGCGCCCCTTCTCGCGTCCCGTGAGGATCGCGACCCTCAGGCCCGCGGCGGCGGCGAGCGGCGTCAGCGTCTTCGCGTGCTGGCGTGCCAGCAGTTCGGTTGGCGCCATCAGGGCGGATTGCCGGCCTGCCTCCGCCGCGGCGGCCATGGCCATCAGCGCGACCACCGTCTTGCCGGAGCCGACGTCGCCCTGGAGGAGGCGCAGCATGCGCGTCGGGGCGCTCATGTCCGCGGCGATCTCGGCGATGGCGGTGGTCTGCGACCCGGTGAGGGCAAAGGGCAGGGCGCCGCCGATGCGGGCGCGCAGCGCCCCGTCGCCGACGTTACGCCGGCCCGCCGGCCGCTTCAGGTTGGCGCGCACGAGGCCGAGGGCGAGCTGGTTGGCGAGGAGTTCGTCATAGGCGAGCCGCGAGCGGGCAGGACCCTCGGGCGCGAAATCCTCCGGGCTTTCGGGCTGGTGCATGCGCCTGAGGGCCGTGGCGAAATCCGGCCAGCCCTCGCGCGCCAGGTGCCGCGGCTCCAGCCATTCCGGCAGGATGGGCAGGCGGGCGAGGGCCGCTTCGGCGGCGCGCCGCACGTGGCCGGAGCCGAGCCCCTCGGTGAGCGGATAGACCGGCTCCATCATCGGCATGGTCGCCGCCTGCTCCGGCGCCAGCACCCGGTCGGGATGCACCATCTGGCGCATGCCGTCGAAGAGCTCGATCCGCCCCGAGACGATCCGCGTCTCGCCGACCGGGCACATCTGCTCGATGCGGCTACGATGGGCGTTGAACCAGACGAGCGTCAGGTCGCCGGTCTCGTCGGAGACGAGAACTTTGTAAGGGGCCCGCGACTTGCCCGGCGGCGCCGGCCGGTGCCGCTCCACCAGCACGGCGAGCGTGACGATGGCGCCCGGCACAGCCTCGGCGAGCGTCGGCCGCGACCGCCGGTCGATCAGCCCGCTCGGCAGGTGGAAGAGGAGGTCGACCACGCGCGGCGGACCCTCGCTGGCGAGCAGCTTCGCATAGAGGCCTTCGAGTTTGGCGCCGACGCCCTTCAGGGTGGTCAGCGGCGCAAACAGGGGATCGAGTCGCGTGGGACGCATCGCGGCAATCTAGTCCGTGGCGTCCGCTGCCGACAGGCCCGCGGGCCGCGCGGCTTGTAAATCCCTCTCCGCCTTTGCTAGGGGTGCACCGCACCGGGTTTCGTCCGAAAGGGCCTGCCCGGCTTTTGCCGTTAGCTGCCTTGCATTCGCGCTGGCTCCGGAAACGGGCCTCGCGCGTAGATGCCGTGCAACACGCAACGAGGCCCTGTCGATGACCGGAACCACCCGTTCCTCCGCCGATCTCGATCCGCGCCGCCGGAAGATCCTCTTCCGTTCGTGGCACCGCGGGACGCGCGAGATGGACCTGATCATGGGCCGTTTCGCCGACGTGCATATCGGCGACTTCAGCGAGGCTGAGCTCGACGACTTCGAGCGGCTGATCGAGGTCCCCGACCGCGATCTCTTCGCCTGGGTGACCGACAAGTCCGAGACGCCCGGCAACTACGACACCAGCGTGTTCCGCGCGCTGAAGACCTTCCACGCCGAAGGCCGCGGGGCCTGGGCCGGCTGATGGCGAAACGTTCTCCCGCCGACGTCGTCGCCTCGCGCGGGCGTCTGACCCTCGCGGGCGTGCCCCAGGGCTACGACGCTCTCGTCGTCGCCGATCTCGCGCGCCAGCTCCACGCCAAGGGCGACCAGGCCTCGCCGGAACTGCTCGTGATCTGTCGCGACGGGCCGCGCATGCAGGCCATGGAGACGGCGCTCGGCTTCTTCGCGCCCGGCATCGAGATCCTCCCCGTTCCCGCCTGGGACTGCCAGCCCTACGACCGTGCCTCGCCCAACGGCGCCGTCATGGCGCGGCGGATGCTGACCCTGTCGCGCCTCGCGCGCACCACGGGCCGGTCGACCCCGGCCATCGTGCTGACGACGGTGAACGCAGCGCTGCAGCGGGTTCCGGCCCGCGCCGTGCTCGCCAAGCAGTCGCTGTCGGCGGCCCCGGGGAACGTCATCGCCATGGCGGACCTCCAGGCGTGGCTGGAGATCAACGGCTACCTGCGCACCTCGACCGTGCGCGAGGTCGGCGAATATGCCGTCCGCGGCGGCATCCTCGATCTCTTCGCGCCGGGGCTCGACGCGCCCATCCGCCTCGACTTCTTCGGCGACACGCTCGAATCCATCCGATCGTTCGATCCCGAGACCCAGCGCACTACCGGGAACCTGCGCCGCCTCGATCTCGTGCCGACGGCAGAGATGCAGATCACCACAGAGACCATGTCGAAGTTCCGGCTCGCCTATGTGCGCGCCTTCGGCGGCTCCACCAAGGGCGACGCGCTCTACGAGGCGGTCTCCGAGGGCCGCCGCCACCCCGGCGTCGAGCACTGGCTGCCGCTCTTCCACGACCGCCTCGACACGCTGTTCGACTACCTGCCCGATGCCGGCATCGTCCTCGACGCGCAGGTGGAGGAGGCGGCCCGCGAGCGCCTGACGACGATCGCCGACTACTACGATGCGCGGAAGACGGCGCTCGAGCAGGATTCCTCCGCCTCCTACAAGCCGCTGCCCCCGGATGCGCTCTATCTTTCGCCGTCCGACTGGGAGCGCCGTCGGGGTGGCGAGGCCGTCGTCCGGCTCTCGCCCTTCGCGCTCGCCGGTGCCTCCGACGGCGTGATGATCGACCTCGACGGCCGGCGCGGCCGGACCTTCGCCGCCGAGCGCGCCGACGAGAACGCCAACGTCTTCGACGCGGTCACGGCCCACGTGGCGGCGCTGCGCAAGGAGAAGAAGCGCGTCCTCGTCGCCGCCTGGTCGGAAGGCTCGCGCGAGCGCCTGCAGCCCATTCTCGAGGATCACGGGCTGAAGGCCCTGCGGCCGGTGGCGAGCTGGTCCGCGGCGCAGGCCCTGCGCGGCGACGAGATCGCGCTCGCCGTCCTCGGCGTCGAGGAGGGGTTCGAGACGCCGGACTTCGCCGTCATCGGCGAGCAGGACATTCTCGGCGACCGGCTGGTCCGCGCCCAGAAGCGCCGCAAGCGCGCGCAGGACTTCCTCTCGGACGTCACCAGCCTGTCGGCTGGCGACCTCGTCGTCCATGTCGATCACGGCATCGGCCGCTTCATCGGCCTGAAGACGGTGACGGCGGCCGGCGCGCCGCACGATTGCGTCGAGGTGCACTATGCCGGCGGTGACAAGCTGTTCCTGCCGGTCGAGAACATCGAGCTCCTCACCCGCTACGGCTCCGAGGACGCGGAGGCCCAGCTCGACAAGCTCGGCGGCGGCGCCTGGCAGGCCCGCAAGGCCCGCCTCAAGAAGCGCATCCTCGAGATGGCCGCAGGCCTCATCAAGATCGCAGCGGCCCGCGCCCTGCGCGAGGCGCCGAAGCTGGTGGCGCCGGACGGCGCCTATGACGAGTTCGCCGCCCGTTTTCCCTACGACGAGACGGAGGACCAGGCGGGCGCCATCGATTCCGTGCTCGAGGACATGGGTTCGGGCCGTCCGATGGACCGCCTCGTCTGCGGCGACGTCGGCTTCGGCAAGACCGAGGTGGCGCTGCGCGCCGCCTTCGCCGCCGTCATGAGCGGCAAGCAGGTGGCGGTGGTGGTGCCGACGACCCTGCTCGCGCGCCAGCACTACAAGACCTTCGCCGAGCGCTTCAAGGGCCTGCCGGTGACGGTCGCCCAGGCCTCCCGCATGGTCGGTTCCGCCGATCTCGCCGCCGCCAAGAAGGGCCTCGCCGACGGAACGGTCGACGTCGTCGTCGGCACCCACGCCCTCCTCGGCAAGGCCATCTCGTTCAAGGATCTCGGCCTCGTCATCGTCGACGAGGAGCAGCATTTCGGCGTCGGCCACAAGGAGCGGCTCAAGGAGCTGCGCGCCGAGGTCCACGTGCTGACCCTCACCGCGACGCCGATCCCGCGCACCCTCCAGCTCGCCATGACCGGTGTGCGCGACCTGTCGATCATCGCGACGCCGCCGGTCGACCGCCTTGCGGTTCGCTCCTTCGTGACGCCCTTCGATCCGCTCATCATCCGCGAGGCCCTGTTGCGCGAACGCTACCGCGGCGGCCAGGCCTTCTTCGTCTGCCCGCGCATCGAGGACCTCGCCGAGGCGGAGGCCTTCCTGCGCGAGCACGTGCCGGAGGCGAAGTTCATCGTCGCCCACGGCCAGATGGCGGCCGGCGACCTGGAGGACAGGATCGGCGCGTTCTACGACGGCAAGGTCGACATCCTCCTGTCCACCACCATCGTCGAATCCGGCCTCGACATCCCGCGCGCCAACACGCTGATCGTCTGGCGCGCCGACATGTTCGGCCTCGCCCAGCTCTACCAGCTGCGCGGCCGTGTCGGCCGGGCCAAGACCCGCGCCTATGCGCTCTTCACGCTGCCGGAGAAGAAGCCGGTAACGCCGCAGGCCGAGCGCCGCCTCAAGGTGCTGCAGTCGCTCGACACGCTGGGCGCCGGCTTCCAGCTCGCCTCCCACGACCTCGACATCCGCGGCGCCGGCAACCTGCTCGGCGACGAGCAGTCGGGCCACATCAAGGAGGTCGGCTACGAGCTCTACCAGCAGATGCTGGAAGAGGCTGTGACGATGATGAAGGCCGGCCTCGTCGAGGAGACGGTCGAGGACAAGTGGTCGCCGCAGATCACGGTGGGCACGCCCATCCTCATCCCCGAGACCTATGTGGAGGACCTCGGCCTCAGGCTGCAGCTCTACCGCCGCCTCGGCGACCTCGACACCGACGAGGCGATCGACGGCTTCGCCGCCGAGATGATCGACCGCTTCGGCCCCTTGCCGGACGAGGTCCAGCATCTCGTCAAGGTGGCGGTGATCAAGGCCTATTGCCGCAGAGCCAATGTCGAGAAGGTCGATTCGGGTCCGCGCGGCATCGTCATGACCTTCCGGGACGGCAAATTCGCCAATCCCGCCGGCCTCGTGCGCTATATCGGCGAGCAGGGCTCGCTGGCGAAGGTCCGGCCCGACCAGAAGATCGTCTTCATCCGCGACTGGCCGAAGGCCGAGGACCGCCTGAAGGGCACGGCGGTCATCCTGCGCAACCTCGTGAAGATCGCCGAGACGAAGAAGGCGGCGTGAGGCTCAGCCCCCGGGGGCGGACGGTGACGTCCCGCCCGTGACCTCGACCACGCCGTTTTCCTGGGTCCCCAGGAAGACCCGGACCTCGCGGCCCGCGGCGGCGAATTCGCCGGCGAGCCGCTCGGCCAGCCCGCGGCCTTCCGCCTCGTGCCGCGCCAAAAAACCGTCATCGTCCCGGACGGCGCCGGGATTGTCCCAGTCCAGCGCATCGTCGAACTTCTCGGCCCAGGTCGCGAGGTCGGCGACGAGGCCTGGCGACAGGCCGAGCACCTCCGGATCGAGATTGCCGGAATAGGCTTCGTCCATCGACCACAGGGGATGGCAGCCGTAGTCGGCCATCACCTTGATGCGCTCGGGACGGGTATAGCTGCGCTCCGGCGCCTCGGGGAACGGCGTGCCGACCGGGGCATAGGTCACCCGCTCCGCACCGAGGGCGGCCGCCATCCGCTCCGCCAGCGCGCGTCCCGCGGCCTCGTGGCGCGCCGCCGCCGCCGGGTCGCTGAAGCCGCCGGTGCGTTTTTGCAGGGGGATGGTGGCGAGATAGGCCTCTTCCCAGTCGAGGATGTCCGCCACCAGCGCCTCCCCGAAGGTGCTGACGGCGAGGGACTGCGGCACCACGCGTCCCGTCGCGTCGTCGGCGAAGGGCAGGACGAAGGGCCGCACCATCAGCCGCACCCTGGAGGGCAGCACCTCCGGGGTCTCCGGCTCCAGGGGCCCGGTGGAAAAGTCCCGCCGCCCGCCGAGGGTCTCCGTCGCCTTCGAGACGTGCCAGGCGACGAAGATCGCGACGGCGATGCCCGCGATCGCCGCAGGCCAAGGATCGTCCCAAGGCCAGCGCAGATGGCCCGTCGCTCCCGCCGCTGCCACGAGCCCCGTCGCGCCGAGATAGACGAGGAAGGCGTTGCGGGTGCGACGCCGGCCGGCGGGGTCCGGCGGGTCGTCCGGATCGATCAGCCTTGGAGCCGCGTGGCCGAGATAGGCGGCCTGTGCGGCGGCGCAGGCGATGAAGGCGGGGAGGGCGAGGATGCTCAGTGCGAGCAGCAGAACGCCGCCCGCGAAGACGCTGGCCGCAATCCCCAGCATCCACCGGCCGCGCAGCCGGTCTGCGCGCGGAACCGGCTTCAGGGTCAGCCCGGCGAGGGCCTTGTCGAGAAAGGCTTCCATCACCATCTGCCGGGCGGCGAGCAGCCCGGCCAGCACGTAGAAGGCGCCGACGAGGCGCAGCGCGATCTCGACGCCGTTCATCGTCCCCGGCCGTTCCTGTGCGCGTTCGTCTTCACCTGGCGTTCCCCGTCGCCGCCGCGCCCGCCGAACGGCAGGGATGCGGAGGCCTTTGTCCACCACATCTGGCGAGACCACACGTCCGCCCCTATTTTGGGGCTAGCCTCCGGCGGCGTGGCTCGGCATGATTCCCGCAGTGCAGGCGTCCATCTTCGCTTTCGAATGGACATCGATCGAACCGGCTATCAGGCGTGGCGTCAATGCGGCACGAAACAGGGACCATGACACAGGACGCAGGAGCGGCGAGGGGCGAGGACGAGGCGGCGGGACACTGGACCGCCGTCACCCTCATGGCCGGCAAGCGGGACGAGCGAGACCAGGACCCCACGGGGCCCGGCACCTCCGTCATCGCCAAGACCCGTCCCCAGACGAAGCGGCCGAGCCTCTACCGGGTTCTGCTTTTGAACGACGACTACACGCCCATGGAGTTCGTCGTGCACATCCTGCAGAAATTCTTCAACAAGAGCAGCGACGACGCCACGCGCATCATGCTGCACGTGCACCAGCACGGCGTCGGCGAGTGCGGCGTCTACACCTACGAGGTGGCGGAGACCAAGGTGACCCAGGTCATGGACTTCGCCCGTAAGAACCAGCATCCGCTGCAATGCGTGATGGAAAAGAAATGAGTTTTGCGGGTGCCGGTTTTCCGGCACTCTTCGGCGCTACGGCGCACAGCGAACGTTGACGAGGTTCCCTTGCCTTCATTCTCCCGCAGCCTTGAACAGTCGCTCCATCGGGCACTCGCGCTCGCCAACGAGCGTCGCCACGAATATGCGACTCTCGAGCATCTGCTGCTCGCCCTGGTCGACGACCAGGACGCCGCGGCGGTGATGAAGGCCTGCAGCGTCGATCTCGACAAGCTCAAGAAGAGCCTCGTCGGCTATGTCGACTCCGAGCTCGAGAACCTCATCACCGACGGGTCGGAGGATTCCAAGCCCACCGCCGGGTTCCAGCGCGTCATCCAGCGCGCCGTCATCCACGTCCAGTCCTCGGGTCGCGAGGAGGTGACGGGCGCCAACGTGCTGGTGGCGATCTTCGCCGAGCGCGAGAGCCACGCCGCCTATTTCCTGCAGGAGCAGGACATGACCCGCTATGACGCGGTCAACTACATCAGCCACGGCATCGCCAAGCGGGCGGGGCTGTCCGAGACCCGTGCGCCGAAGGGCGCCGAGGAGCCGGAGGAGGCCAAGGAGAAGGCCTCCGAGGGCGACAAGAAGAAGGGCGACGCGCTCGATACCTATTGCGTCAACCTGAACAAGAAGGCGCGCGAGGGCCGCATCGACCCGCTGATCGGCCGTGACAGCGAGATCAGCCGCACCATCCAGGTGCTCTGCCGCCGCCAGAAGAACAATCCGCTGCTGGTCGGCGACCCCGGCGTCGGCAAGACCGCGATCGCCGAGGGCCTCGCCAAGCGCATCGTCGAGAACGACGTGCCGGAGGTGCTGAAGGAGGCGACCGTCTTCTCCCTCGACATGGGCACCCTGCTCGCCGGCACCCGCTATCGCGGCGACTTCGAGGAGCGGCTGAAGCAGGTGATCAAGGAGGTGGAGGCCCACCCCAACGCCATCATGTTCATCGACGAGATCCACACGGTGATCGGCGCCGGCGCCACCTCCGGCGGCGCGATGGACGCCTCGAACCTCCTGAAGCCGGCGCTCGCCCAGGGCACGCTGCGCTGCATCGGCTCGACCACCTACAAGGAGTACCGCCAGTACTTCGAGAAGGACCGCGCCCTCGTCCGCCGCTTCCAGAAGATCGACGTCAGCGAGCCGACGGTGGAGGATTCCATCGAGATCCTGAAGGGGCTGAAGACCACCTTCGAGACCTATCACAAGCTGCGCTACACCAATGAGGCCATCAAGGCGGCGGTCGAGCTCTCGGCCCGCTACATCCATGACCGCAAGCTCCCCGACAAGGCGATCGACGTGATCGACGAGAGCGGCGCGGCGCAGATGCTGGTGCCCGAGGGCAAGCGCAAGAAGACGATCGGCCTCAAGGAGATCGAGGCGACGATCGCGACCATGGCGCGCATCCCCCCGAAGACCGTTTCCAAGGACGACGCCGAGGTGCTGCGCAACATCGAGACGACGCTGAAGCGCGTGGTATACGGCCAGGACAAGGCGATCGAGGCGCTCTCTGCCTCCATCAAGCTCGCCCGCGCCGGCCTGCGCGAGCCCGAGAAGCCGATCGGCAACTACCTCTTCTCCGGCCCCACGGGCGTCGGCAAGACCGAGGTCGCCAAGCAGCTCAGTCAGGTGCTCGGCGTCCAACTGCTGCGCTTCGACATGTCGGAATACATGGAGCGCCACACGGTCTCGCGGCTGATCGGCGCGCCTCCCGGCTATGTCGGCTTCGACCAGGGCGGCCTCCTGACCGACGGCGTCGACCAGAATCCCTACTGCGTCCTGCTGCTGGACGAGATCGAGAAGGCCCATCCGGACCTCTTCA
This sequence comes from Rhizobiales bacterium Ga0077556, assembly GCA_001464235.1. Lineage (GTDB taxonomy): Bacteria > Pseudomonadota > Alphaproteobacteria > Rhizobiales > Phreatobacteraceae > Phreatobacter. The sequence continues at coordinate 8,982 of LNFH01000354.1, forward strand.
ACATCCTCCTGCAGATCATGGACCACGGGAAGCTGACCGATCACAACGGCAAGCAGGTCGATTTCCGAAACGTCATCCTGATCATGACGACCAATGCCGGTGCCGCCGACCTGGCCAAGCCCGCCATCGGCTTCACCCGCAACAAGCGGACCGGCGACGATTCGGAGGCGATCAACCGTCTCTTCGCGCCGGAATTCCGCAACCGTCTCGACGCCGTCATCGCCTTCGGCCACCTCTCGACCGAGGTGATCGGCAATGTCGTGGAGAAGTTCGTCCTCCAGCTCGAGGCCCAGCTCGCCGACCGTCAGGTGACGATCGAACTGTCGCCGGACGCCAAGGACTGGCTGATCGAGCGCGGCTACGACGAGCAGATGGGCGCCCGTCCCATGGCGCGCGTCATCCAGGAATATGTGAAGAAGCCGCTGGCCGAGGACCTCCTCTTCGGTCGCCTGAAGAACGGCGGCCACGTCCGCGTGATCGTCTCGAAGGACGAGGAGGGCTTCCCCATCCTCTCCTTCGACTATCCCGCAGGACCGGTGACGCCGCGCGCCGAGCCCGTGGCGCCGGACGTGCGCCGCATCGCCAAGAGCGCGGCGGCCAAGAAGTCCTCGCCCGCCAAGCCGAAGCGCAAGCCGAAGGGCGGCGGCGGTGGCGGAGGCGGCGTCCCCGCGCCGTCCGAACCGCGCCGCCCCTCCGGCTCCGTCCCGAAGGTTCCGCTGAAGGCGGAGTAGCGTTGAACGAGACCCGTCAGGGCCCGGCCGATCCGAAGGGATCGCGCCGGGCCCTGTCGTTTTCGGCCCGCGAATGCCCCGCATGCACGATCGCTCCTTGCCACGGCGCGCCGCCTGGCCGAGTGATCGACGTCTGATGCACGCCGCAAACCCGCCACTGCCGCCCCTCAGCCAGGGCGCCTACTATCGCCAGGGCCTCCGTGCGGCCGCGGCGCTGCCGGCCGTGATCCTCGCCGCCACCTTCATCGGGATCGGGTCGGTCTGTGCCGACTACGGCATGCCTCTGGCCTGGGCGATGCTCGCCACGGTGCTGATCTGGGCGGGGCCGGCCCATCTCATCCTCGTGGGTGGCCTCGGCTCCGGCGCCTCGTGGCTGGCGGTGGGGCTCACCGTCGGGCTCTCCTCGGTCCGCCTCCTTCCCATGGTCGTGTCGCTGCTGCCCTATCTGCGGCTGCAGAACCGCCACCCGGTCACGGCCATCGTCTGCGCCCACCTCGTCGCCATCTCGATCTGGGTGGAAAGCCTGCGTCTCCTGCCGAAGATCGACGGGGAGGGGCGGGTGCCCTTCTTCCTCGGCCTCGGCACTGGCCTTCTCGTCTCCGCCACGACGGCGACCGCCGTGGGCTACGGCCTCGCCGGCGTCATTCCCCACGCCTTCGCGGCCGGCCTGCTCTTCCTGACCCCGATCTTCTTCCTGCTGTCGCTTTTTACCACCGCTCGGATCCTCTCCGACCAGCTGGCCATCGCCTTCGGCTTCTTCGGCCTGCTCGTCGGTGCGCTGGCGGGAGACGGGCTGGAACTGCTCTACGCCGGACTCGGCGGTGGCACGCTCGCCTATGGGCTCGCGCGGCTGAAGCGGGCGAGGGATGCGGCGTGACCCTCTTCGGCTCCGACCTCACGCCCTACATCGCGCTCATCCTCGTCGGTTTCCTGCCGAGCGAGATCTGGCGCTGGATGGCGCTGGTCGTCGGGCGGGGCCTCGACGAGAACTCCGAAATCCTGATCTGGGTGCGGGCGGTCGCGACCGCGACCCTGGCCGCCGTGGTCGCCAAGCTCGCCTTCTTTCCCGGCGGGGCCCTCGCCACCCTGCCGCTCGGCTGGCGGATCGGCGCCTTCGTGGCCGGCATCGCCGTCTACTGGATCGGCCGCCGCACGGTCCTCTTCGGCGTGCTCGCCGCCGAACTCGTCATCGGCGGCGGCGCAACCTGGCTCGGGCTGAAATAGTCAGCCGCCGGCCTGCATGGCCTCGAGCGCGGCGCGAATGGTCGCCGCATGGGTCGCCAGAACCTCGGGGTTCTCCATCGCGCCCGTGTGCGGCCGCAGGGGAACGCCCTCCCAGCGCGGCAGCACGTGGACGTGGATGTGGAACACCACCTGGCCGCCGGCGCTCTCGTTGAACTGCTGGATGGTCAGCCCGTCCGCCGCCATGGCGCGCTTGACGCCCTTCGCGACGAACTGGACGGCGCGCGCCAGTTCGGCGAGGTCGTCGGCATGGATGTCGAGGATGTTGCGGGCCGCCGCCTTCGGGATGACCAGCACGTGGCCGTCGGCGCGCGGCATGATGTCCATGAAGGCCAGCACCTTGTCGGTCTCGTAGACCTTCTGGGCCGGCATCTCGCCACGCAGGATCTTGGCGAAGACGTTGTTGGGATCATAGGCGGTGGCAGACATGAAAACACCCTCGCGAACCGGTCCGCGAGGGTGTCGCAATCACGGAGCGCGGCGTCAAGCCGCGCGTCCGCTCACCAGTAGAAGCGGCGGCGATAGTAGCGGCGGCGGATGAAATAGACCCGGCGGCGCGGGCGGTAGAAGTAACGAACGCGGCGGCGGCGGATGATGTAGTACTGCATCTCCGTCGGCTGGGCGGCGGCAACGGGTGCAGCGGCGGTGGCGGCGGCAGGCGCGGCCTGGGCGGCTCCGCCCGCGGCGGCGACCGCGACGGCTCCTGCGGCCGCGGCGAAGAAGGTACGACGATGGATCATTCTCAATCCTCCTGAAGGCTGTCCTGGCGCATCCGGGGAAAGAGTGCTGCGCCGGTTGACGCGACGTCAAGTCGCTTCGTGTCCAAACGTGTCAGGGGACTGTTTCTGAAGATCGACGCCCGGCGACGGAGGTCGTGTCGCCGGGCGCGGAAAGCTCTCAGCTCCGGCGGCGGGCGCGGCGGACGATGCGGCGGGTCCGGCGGCGGCTGCGACGCACCACGCGCCGGACGCGGCGGCGCGCATGGCGACGCATCTCGACCGGCTCGGCGGCGACGGGGGTGGCGACGGCCTCGGTGGCGAGGGAGCCCTCGGCCGCGACGGCGAGGGGGGCGGCCTGCGCGGCGGCGGCGGCAAGCGCGGTGGCGGCGACGCCGGCACCGAGGGCGGTGAAGAACGAACGACGATGGATCATGGCGATGTCTCCTTGTGGACCTTGGGCGAACCGTCTCGGGCGGTTCGTGATGCATCCTCGTCCCCGGAGGCTGAACCGCCGATATCGCGCGGTTTAGCCCGCGTTCACATTGGCCGCCGGGCGATTCCGCGTCACATTCGCACGCGTCCCGCGCCATCGCGGTGAAACGCGGCCCCGCCAGTCTCGCCCGGTCACCACTGTCCTTCGGGAGACCACCATGACCATGCAGGATCCCGCCGCCGCCGCCGCTGCCGCGCAGCAGGAGGAAGAGCAGAAGAAGGCGGCGGAGTCCGGCTCGTGGTTCGACGTCACCGATCTGGCGACGAACGTCCTCGACGTGGTCGGCACCGCCGTCACCTCGGCCGGCCAGGCCACCGCTTCGGCCGCGGCCAGCGTGACCCAGACCGCCGGCACCCTCGCGGGCAGCGCCTTCGAGACCGGCGGCGCCATCGCCTCTGGAGCCGTCGACACGGTCGGGTCCATCGCCTCCGGGGTCGGGAGCGTCGTCGGCGGGATCGCCGAAGGCCTGACCGGCCTGGACCTGTAGGGCCCTCAGTCCTGCTCGTCGGGAATGCCGCGCCGGAACGGGGTCATCGTGCCCAGTTCCTCCACCGCCTCGGCCACATAGCTGCGCTCGCGGGCGAGATAGTCGTCCACGGCGCGGCGCAGTCCCCGGTCGGCGATGAAATGGGCGGAGCGGGTCGTCACCGGCCGGTAGCCGCGCGCCAGCTTGTGCTCACCCTGCGCGCCCGCTTCCACGCGCTTCAGCCCGTGGCGGATCGCGTAGTCGATGGCCTGGTAATAGCAGACCTCGAAATGCAGGAAGGGATGCTCCTCCACCGCGCCCCAGTGGCGCCCGTAGAGCACCTCGCGGCCGATGAAGTTGATGGCGCCGGCGACATAGCGCCCCTCCCGTTCCGCCATCACCAGCAGGATGCGGTCGGCCATGCGCTCGCCGATCAGCGAGTAGAAGGCGCGGGTGAGGTAGGGCCGGCCCCATTTCCGCGAGCCGGTATCCATGTAGAACTCGTAGAACCGGTCCCAGACCGCCTCGGTGAGCTCCGCGCCTGTGAGCCAGCGGATGGTGATGCCGCGCCCCTCCAGGGCCTCGCGCCGCTCGCGGCGGATCACCTTTCGCTTGCGCGACGACAGGGCGGCGAGGAAGTCGTCGAAGGTCCCGTAAGCCTCGTTCTCGAAGTGGAACTGGGTGTCGGTGCGCTGGAGATAACCGGCCGCCGCCATCAGCTCCCACTCGTCCTCGCGGCAGAAGGTGACGTGCAGCGACGAGACGCCCGACTGTAGCGTCACCTGCGCCGCGCCCTGGACGAGGGCGGTCCGGGCGACGTCCGCCTCGGCCCCGGCGCGCACCAGCAGCCGCCGGCCGGTGGCGGGCGTGAAGGGCACGCTCGCCTGGAGCTTGGGATAGTAGCGTCCGCCGGCCCGCTCATAGGCCTCGGCCCAGCCGCCGTCGAAGACATATTCGCCGCGCGAATGGCTCTTCAGGTAGCACGGCATGACGCCGGCGATCTCTCCGCCGCGCTCGAGGATGAGGTGGTGGCCGAGCCAGCCGGTCTCGCGGACGGCCGAGCGCGACTCCTCGAGGCTGAGGAAGAAGGCGTGGTCGAGGAAGGGGTCGACATGGCCCGTCTCGTCCGCCGCGCAGGCGTTCCAGACCTGAGCGGGGATGTCCGCGATGCTGGTGGCGACGCGGAGGGTGAAGGGCATGGAACTCATGTCCCGGAGCTTAGGCGAGATAGCCCTCGAAGGTCACCTGATCGGCGTGGCGGGCGGCGATCACACGCTCGTCATCCGTCCTCACCGTCCAGCAGATGACCGGGCGCTTCATCGATCCGCGGAAGCGTTCGGTGGCGACGCTCGGCAGGTCCGCCACGCGCCAGGAGAGGAAGTCCGGGTCGGTGCGCTCCATGTGGCCGAGGGCGGCGAGATCCGTCCGCATGGCGGCGGGCAGGCGCTCCCAGTGCGCGCCGGCATAGTGGGATTCGGCGACGATGCCGCGCACGAGACCCGGCGCGTTCTCCTTCAGCCAGGCGATGGGACCGGGGTCGAAGGACATCAGGGCCACGGGGCCGGCATAGGCGGCGGCGAGCGCCGCGACCGTCTTGGTGAGCCCGAGCTTGCCGTCGAACTCCGACTTGATCTCGACGACCAGGGGCACCCGGCCCGCGACCAGGGCGAAGAGCTCGGAGAGCGTGATCATCCGGTCGTCGGTCGCCTTGAAGGCGAGGGTCTTGAGCGCCGCCGCCGGCAGGGCGTCGACCCGGCCGCTGGCCTGCGTCAGGCGATCCAGCGTGCCGTCGTGGAAGACGACGGCATCGCCGTCCGCGGTCGGCTGGACGTCGCATTCGATGGCGTAGCGGCCTGCGATGGCCGCCTCGAAGGCCCGCGGGCAGTTCTCGACCACGCCCGGCGCCATTCCGTGCAGCCCGCGATGGGCGATGGGCCGCGCCGTCAGCCAGCCGAGATCGACCCGGCCCGCCATCAGGCGATCTCGACCATGGCCTCGACCTCGACCGCGGCGTTGGCGGGCAGGGCCGCGACGCCGATGGTCGAGCGGGCATGGCGGCCCTTGTCGCCGAACACCTCGACCATGAGGTCGGACGCCCCGTTCATCACCTTTGGCGCGTCGAGGAAGTCCGGCGTGCAGTTGATGAAGCCGCCGAGACGGACGATGCGGATGACGTTGTCGAGATTGCCGACGGCCGACTGGATCTGCGCGATGACGTTGAGGCCGCACTGGCGGGCCGCCTTCTGCCCCTCCTCGATGGAGACGCCGCCACCGAGCTTTCCGGCCATCAGTCCGTCCGGGCCGAGGGAGATCTGACCTGAGACGACCAGGAGTGTTCCGGTGCGCACGAAGGGCACGTAGTTGGCGATCGGCGCCACCGGGTTCGGCAGGACGATGCCCAGTTCGGTAAGGCGGGCGGCAATGTTGGACATCGGAAAACCTCGGGCGGCGGGAGGGACGCCGCGGAACCTGCCCCAACCAGCCTGCCGGGGCAAGGCGCCGCGGCGCGACACGACCATGCCGCGTTGTCGCCCTGTCGCCGCCTCTCTATGCTGCGACGCCGAGGGCCGCCGTGCGGCCGATTCCGCCGGTTCGCCGCCAGGAGTTCGCCCGATGCCCGCCGTCCGACCCGCCCTTGCCGCCGTCTTCGCGGCGCTCGTTCTCTCGGGATCCGGCGGGAGTCCGGCCTCGGCCCAGGCGGCCGCTCCGGCCGTTCTCGCGCCGCACCGGGCCGTCTACGACCTCAGCCTCGACACCCGCCGGGACGCCCGCGGTCTCGACCAGGCCCGGGGGCGCATTCTCTTCGATACGGCGGGCAACCGCTGCGAGGGCTTCACCACCTCGTTCCGCCAGGTCGTCGAGCTCACCATGAACGGCAACCGCCTGGTCATGGACGTGCGCACCGCCCATTTCGAGGAGGGCGACGGGTCGAGCTTCCGTTTCACCTCCCGCTCCAGCCACAACGGTGCCGCCCAGACCGAGACGGACGGCACGGCGACGCGCGGCCCGGACGCCGTCAACGTCGCGGTCAGGCGGCCGCGCGAACTGACGCGCCAGATCGACCGCGCCGCGATCTTCCCGACCGAGCACCTCATCCGCCTCGTCGAGGCGGCGCGCGAGGGCCGCAGCGTCCTCGAGGTCAAGGTCTATGACGGCGCCGAGACGGGCGAGAAGCTCTACAACGCCACCGCCATCATCGGTCGGCGCATCGCGCCGGGCGCCGGCGAGGTGGAGGCCGCCGCCCGCGACCCGAAACTTGCGGCGCTGGCCCGCTGGCCGGTGACGATCAGCTATTTCGAGGACGGCCGCGACAGCCCCAACCCGGTCTATTCCATCGCCTTCGAACTCTATGAGAACGGCGTCTCGCGCCAGCTCGTCATCCATTACGGCGAGTTCTCGCTGCGCGGCGACCTGACGAGCCTGGAATGGCAGCCCGAGACGGCCTGCGCACGGCCCTGAGAGCGTTCAGTCGTCGAAGGTGATGCCCTTCACCACGGCCGCCTTGCCGAACCGCGTGCGCAGGGCGTCGACGGCGCCCTCCACCTTCACCGAGCGAGCGATGGAGGGATCGACCAGATCGGCCGGATCGGCCTTGGCCGGATCGGTCAGTTCGGACATGCCGATGCCGATGAGCCGGTAGGCGGTGCCGTCGGCCTCCTTCGCCAGCATGTCGCGGCCCACCTCGAACAGCCGTGCGGCGAGCACGGTCGGCGAGGGCAGGGACCGCGAGCGGGTGCGAATCTTGAAGTCCGCCGTCTTCAGCTTCAGCGTCACCGTGGTACCGGCGAAGCCCTGCGCCTTGGCCCGCGCCGAGACCTTCTCACAGAGCAGGAACAGCTTTTTCTCGAGCGTCCGCGCGTCGCGGATGTCGGTGTCGAAGGTGGTCTCGGCCGAGATCGACTTCGTCTCCTCGTCCGGTGACACGCGCCGCTCGTCGACGCCACGGCTGAGTCGGGCGAGCCGCAGGCCCATGGCGCCGAAGCGGCGCATCAGGTCGCCCTCGTCCATCCGCCTGAGGTCGGCGATCAGCCTGAACCCCTCGCGCTCCAGCGCCTCCTGCGTGGCGCGGCCCACGCCCCAGATGAGCGAGACCGGCTTCGAGCCCAGGAAATCCAGCGCCTCGGCCCGGCCGATGGCGGCGAAGCCCCTCGGTTTGTCCAAGTCGGAGGCGATCTTGGCGAGGAACTTGTTGTAGGAGAGCCCGACCGACACGGTGATGCCGATCTCCTTCTCGACGCTGCGGGCGAAGCGCGCCAGCACCATGGCGGGCGGCGCGCCGTGCAGCCGCTCGGTGCCGGTGAGGTCGAGGAAGGCCTCGTCGATCGACAGCGGCTCCACCAGCGGGGTCAGAGCCCGCATCGCCTGGCGGACCTGCCGGCCGACGCCGACATATTTCTCCATGTTCGGCTTGATGACCACGGCCTCGGGGCACAGTTGCAGCGCCTTGAACATGGGCATGGCCGAGCGCACGCCGTGGATTCGCGCCACGTAGCAGCAGGTCGAGACGACGCCGCGCCGGCCGCCGCCGATGATGAGCGGCTTGTCGACGAGGCTCGGATCGTCGCGCTTCTCGACCGCCGCGTAGAAGGCGTCGCAATCGACATGGGCGATGGAGAGCGTCGCGAGCTCGTCGTGGCGGGCGATGCGCGGCGACCCGCAGGCGCGGCAGCGAAGGGCGCCCGGCGCGGCTTCGGTCAGGCAGTCGCGGCAGAAGGCGAGGGCGGCCATGCCGCGACCGTGGACGCGAAGGCGGGCCGCTTCAAGGGGGCTTTTGGCATCAGGCGTGGTCCCGCTCCCAGGGGCCTGCACCCAGCGCGTGGGCGGCCCTGACGACGACCTCCGGCTTCACTCCTTCCTCCGCGGCGAAGGCGAGCAGCAGGGGCTCGTCCCCCATCAGGTGCTCCATCACCGCCGCGAGGAACCCGGGTTGCCCGGCGATCTCGCGGATCTGCCCGAGATCGATGCCGGCCAGCGCCGCGAAACGGGTCAGGCGGTCCTCGTCGGCGGCCAGGAAGGTGAGGGCGCGGGCGGCGATGTCCTCGGCGGCGGCCCTGTTTCGTTCATGCGGACGCAACGTCATGGTTTGTCCTTTTGAAAGGATTTGGCGCTAGCTTGT
>LNFH01000355.1 GCA_001464235.1 Rhizobiales bacterium Ga0077556
GAGCCCGCCGAGACCGAGCGGGTTGCCGGCGGCGACGAGGAAGCCCTGCTCGCGGCGGGCGAAGCCGATGACCACCGCGTCGTGCAGGCCGGCGCGCGCGGCGACGCCGGCGACATTGGCCGCCTCGTCGTCGCCCTCACCGTGCAGGTGGATGGCGGCGGCCGCCACCTCGTTGCGTTCCAGCCGGTCGAGACCGGTCTCGGAGCCCTCGGCGAGGAGCGCGAGGCCCGCATTCGACTGCCTGAGGGCCCATTCGAGCAGGGGATCGTGGCTGCCGCCGACGATGGGCGGGGCCGGCTCGGCGACGAAGCCCTCGGGGCGCGACAGGCCCGCCGCCACCCAGCGGTCGAGCGCCGCGCGCGGGAAGAGCCACTTGCCGCTGACCTTGGAACAGGGGATCTGGCCGTTCGCCACCAGCTCGTAGAGCTTGCGCTCCTTCAGCCGGAGATAGGCGGCGGCCTCGTCGGTCGTCAGGTAGACGGCTTCCTGCACCGGGCTGCTCCTGAGTGCATCAATTCCGCATTTGCCTCTGGGTAATGTGGATCGCTACATAGTGCAACTTTTCCGGCACTCGGGACACGCTCCTCGTGGACATCGCCCAGTCCTTCACCGCCGCTTTCGGGCTCATCCTCGGCGGCGATCCGGCCTTCCTCGCCATCGTCGGCCTGTCGCTGACGGTGACGCTGTCGGCCGTCAGCGTCGCCGCGGTGATCGGCCTGCCGCTCGGGGCGCTGCTGGCGCTGGCGCGCTTTCCCGGCCGCGGCGCGGTCATCGTGCTGGTCAACGCGCTGATGGGCCTGCCGCCGGTGGTGGCCGGGCTGCTCGTGTTCCTGCTCCTGTCGCGATCGGGGCCGCTGGGGCCGCTCGGCCTTCTCTTCACCCCCACCGCCATGGTGGTGGCCCAGGCGCTGCTTGTGCTGCCCATCGTCATCGCCATCACCCGCCAGCTCACCGAAGACCTCCACGCCGAGTATCGCGAGCACCTCGCCTCCATCGGCCTGACCGGCTTCAGGGCGATCCCGACCCTGCTGTGGGACGGCCGCTTCGCGCTCGCCACGGCCATCCTCGCCGGCTTCGGCCGCGCGAGCGCCGAGGTCGGCGCCGTCCTGATCGTCGGCGGCAACATCGCCGGCTACACCCGCACCATGACCACCGCCATCGCGCTGGAGACCTCCAAGGGCGACCTGCCGCTGGCGCTCGGCCTCGGCATCGTCCTGATCCTGCTGACGCTGGCCATCAACGCCGTCACCTACGGCGCGAGCCGCGTCGGCGCGCGCTTCGCCGGATGAGCGGCATGCGCGACACCCCGTCCGTCCTGCCGCTGACCGTCTCCGGCCTCGCCTTCGAGGCGGGAGACCGACGGCTGGTGGACGATGTCGGCTTCTCCATCGCACGCGGCGGGCTGACCGTGCTCATCGGGCCCAACGGCTCGGGAAAGTCGTTGACGCTGCGGCTCTGCCACGGCCTGCTGACGCCGAGCGCCGGCACGGTCTCATGGGCGGCGGAGCGGGGGACGATCGCGGGCGTCAAGCGCCACGCCATGGTGTTCCAGAAGCCGGTTATGCTGCGCCGCTCGGCCCGTGCCAACATGCTCCATGCCCTGGCGGCGGCCGGCGTCACACGCGGCGAGCGTGCGGCCCGCTGCGAGGAGGCGCTGGCGCGCTTCGGCCTCGGCGTCCTCGCCGAACGGCCGGCGCGGCTGATGTCGGGCGGCGAGCAGCAGCGCCTGGCCATCGCCCGGGCCTGGTCGCTGCGCCCGCAGGTGCTCTTCCTCGACGAGCCGACCTCGCAGCTCGATCCCGGCGCCACCCGGCAGATCGAGGAGATGCTGGCGGCCCTGCGCGGCGAGGGCATAACGCTGGTCATGGCCACCCACGACATGGGCCAGGCGCGCCGGCTCGCCGACCGCGTGCTGTTCCTGCATCGCGGGCGCCTCGTCGAGGATGCCGAGGCCCCCACCTTCTTCGCCGGCCCGGCAAGCCCCGAGGCCCGCGCCTTCATTGCCGGAGACCTGGTCTGGTGATCCGGCCCGACACCCCTGAGGAGACGACCATGCTGACCAAAAGACACCTGCTGGCCGCCACCACGGCCTTCCTCGCCCTCGGCGCCGCCGCCCTGGCACAGGATTCCCGGCCTGCCGCGCCGGCCCAGGCCCAGGCGGGCGCCCGCTTCATCACCGTGGCCTCGACGACGTCGACGGTCGATTCCGGGCTCTTCAACCACCTCCTGCCGCTGTTCAGGGCGAAGACGGGCATCGAGGTGCGCGTCATCAGCCAGGGCACCGGCCAGGCGCTCGACACCGGCCGGCGTGGCGACGCCGACGTCGTCTTCGTCCATGCCCGCGCGGCCGAGGAGCGCTTCGTCGCCGAGGGCTTCGGCGGGCCGCGGCGCCCCGTCATGTACAACGACTTCGTCCTCATCGGGCCGAAGTCCGACCCCGCCGGCATCAAGGGCTCGCGCGACATCGCCGCCGCCCTCACCGCGATCCAGACGAAGGCGGCCCCCTTCGTGTCGCGCGGCGACCGGTCCGGCACCCACCAGGCGGAACTCGCCCTGTGGCAGGCCGCCCGCATCGACCTCGCCGCCACCCGCGGCACCTGGTATCGCGAGATCGGCCAGGGCATGGGCGCGGCGCTCAACACCGCCGGCGGCATGAACGCCTATGTGCTCTCCGACCGCGCCACCTGGCTGTCGTTCCGCAACCGCGGCGACCTCGACATCCTCGTGGAAGGCGACAGGCGCCTGTTCAACCAGTACGGCATCATGCTGGTAAACCCGCAGCGCCATCCGCACGTCAAGCAGGCGGACGGACAGGCCTTCATCGACTGGATCGTCGGGCCGGAGGGGCAGAAGGCCATCGCCGACTACCAGATCAACGGCCAGCAGCTCTTCTTCGCCAACGCCTCCGACACGGGAGCGTGAGATGCGGCGGATTCTGGCGGCGGGCCTGATGATGCTCGCCACGGCCGGCGCCAACGCGCAGGAGCCGGTGCTGCTGCACGCAGCGGGGAGCCTGCGCGGTGCCCTGACTGAGGTCTCGGCCGCCTTCGAGGCGGCCGGCGGCCCCAAGGTGACGCAGGTCTACCGGCCCTCCGGCCTGATCCGCGACGCCATAGCGGGCGGTGAGCGGGCGGAGGTCTTCGCCTCCGCCAACATGACCCACCCGCAGGCGCTGGCGACCGCCGGCAAGGCGGGGCCGGTGGTTCTCTTCGCCCGCAACGCGCTCTGCGCCTTCGTGCGGCCAGGGCTCGATGTCACGACGGCGACGCTCCTCGACCGCATGCTCGACCCGGCGGTGAAGCTCGGCACCTCGACGCCGCGCGCCGACCCGGCGGGCGACTATGCCTACCAGGTCTTCGCGCGCGCCGAGGCGGTGCGGCCCGGCGCGCGGGCGGCGCTGGAGGCCAAGGCGCTGCAGCTCACCGGCGGGCCGTCGAGCGCGCCGGTGCCGGAGGGGCGCAACGCCTATGGCCACGTCATCGCCGCGGGCCAGGCCGACCTCTTCCTCGCCTACTGCACCAATGCCGGGCCCATCGCCCGCGAGCAGCCGGGTATCCGCATGGTGGCGCTGCCGGACGCGCTGGCGGTGGGGGCGGACTATGGCCTGACGGTGGTGAACGGTGCCTCGCCGGCGGCCTACCGGCTGGCCCTGTTCGTCCTGTCGCCGGCCGGGCAGCGGATTCTCGCCCGTCACGGCTTTGTGGCGCCGGGGATGCCCGCAGAATGACGCGACCATGGCACGGCGCGGCGGCGCCGTGCTATGCACCGGCCGACCTCGCAAGCTCCGGTGCCATGCCCGCAACGCCGCCCGTCATCGTTCCGAACCCCGCGGACCCCCGCCTCACCCAGCGGGTGACGGGCGTCAACGAACGCGGCGAGCGCATCGAGACCTCGGTGACGGTGGAGCGGCCGCTGACGCTCTATCTGAACGCCCAGGAGATCGTCACGATGATGACGATCGGTGACTATCCCGACTATCTGGCCATCGGGTACCTCCTCAACCAGAACATGCTGAAGCCGACCGACGTGGTGACCGAGGTCGAGTACGACGAGGATCTCGAGGTGGTGGTGGTGCGCACGGAAGAGCACACCAATTTCGAGGCGAAGCTGAAGAAGCGGACCCAGACGTCCGGCTGCGCCCAGGGCACCGCCTTCGGTGACCTGATGGAGGCGCTCTCCGAGATCACCCTGCCGCAGGCGGAGTTCCGCACCTCCTGGCTCTACCGGCTGACCCACGCCATCAACACCATGCCCTCGCTCTATCTGGAGGCCGGCGCCATCCACGGCTGCGTGCTGTGCCGCGAGGACCAGCCGCTGGTCTACATGGAGGACGTCGGCCGCCACAATGCGGTGGACAAGATCGCCGGCTGGATGTTCCGCCACGGCGAGAGCGGCGGCGACAAGATCTTCTACACGACGGGGCGGCTGACCTCGGAAATGGTCATCAAGACGGTGCGCATGGGCATCCCCATCCTGGTCTCGCGATCCGGCTTCACCGCCTGGGGCGTGGAGCTCGCGCGCCAGTGTGGCCTCACCCTCATCGGCCGGGCCAAGGGCAAGCGCTTCGTGGCGCTGGCCGGCGAGGACCGCATCGTCTTCGACCAGGACCTCGCCTATGTCGAGGAGGAGAGCGCCCGCCACCGGCGCAAGGGCGCGGAGGACTGACGGCGTGTCCCATCCCGAAACCCTCGGCGTGCTGCTGGCGGGCGGCCTCGCCCGGCGCATGGGCGGCGGCGACAA
>LNFH01000356.1 GCA_001464235.1 Rhizobiales bacterium Ga0077556
TTCTGCTCGGCGACGAGGAAGGAGACGCCCTCGCGGGAATTGATGTCGCGGACGATCTCGAAGATCTGCTCGACGATCTGCGGCGCGAGGCCCATCGACGGCTCGTCCAGCAGGATCATCTTCGGCCGGCTCATCAGCGCGCGGCCGATGGCGCACATCTGCTGCTCGCCGCCCGAGGTGTAGCCGGACATGGAGTTCCGCCGCTCCTTGAGGCGGGGGAAGTAGGCATAGATCTTGTCGAGGTCGTCGCGGATGGCGGCCTTGCCGTCGCGCCGGGTGAAGGCGCCGGTGAGCAGGTTCTCCTCGATGGTGAGGTGGCCGAAGCAGTGCCGGCCCTCCATCACCTGGATGCAGCCGCGGCGGACGAGCTCGTTCGGCGAGCGGGCCTGCACCTCCTCGCCCTCGAAGACGATGGAGCCCTTGGTCACCTCGCCGCGCTCGGCGTGGAGGAGGTTGGAGATCGCCTTCAGCGTGGTGGTCTTGCCCGCCCCGTTGGCGCCGAGGATGGCGACGATGCCGCCGCGCGGCACGACGAGCGAGACGCCCTTCAGTACCAGGATGACGTGGTCGTAGATGACCTCGATGTTGCTGACGTCGAGGATGAGGTCCTGGGCGGGAGCAGGTGCCGGCGTCGCTGGGGTCTGGGCGGTCATGGAAATCCTCACATCCGCCATCCGTCATGACCGGGCTTGTCCCGGGCATCCACGAATTATCGGCGGACCATGATCAAGTCGTGGATGCCCGGGACAAGCCCGGGCATGACGCTGTGGAGAGACCGGGAGCCGCGGTCGCCCGCGGCCCCCGGTATCGTTCGAAGGCTCACGACCGCTGGTCGCAGGCCTCGGTGCGGCGCGGCCAGCCCTGGTTGGAGGTCACGTAGGCGCGGGCGCCCTCCTCCAGCAGCGGACGGATGCGGGCGCGCTCCGGCTGGATCCAGTCCGTCGCCCGGGCCCACTTGGTGCCGTCCCACTGGATCATGAAGCCGGCGAAGTGGCCGCTGTGATCCTGGCAGGTCATGCGGACTGGCGCGGCGAACTCGGGCGCACCGAGCTCGGCCCAGCGGGCCGCCGAGATGTCGAGGCTCTCCAGGCCCCGCCGCATGTCCTCGCCGGTGATCGACTTGCGACCCGAGAGGCGCTGGGCGTTGCGCATGGCCTCGGCGATCAGGATGCCCTGATAGACGCCGCGGTTGTAGAGGTTCTCGCCCACCTTCTCGCGCGGCGACTGCGACTGTCCACGCTCGACCACGTGCTTGAGGATGTCCTGGATGACCGGGAAGTTGGTGCCGACCTGGTGCCAGGAGATCGAGAGGTAGCCGCGGCCGTCGGCGCCCGCCGGACGGGCGTCGTCGTCACCGCCGGCCCACCAGATGCCGAGCAGCTTGTCGCGCGGGAAGCCGGCGCGGCCTGCCTCGCGCACGGCGGTGGGGTTCATGGCGCCCCAGCCCTGCAGCAGGATCCAGTCGGTGCGGTCGCGGCGGATGCCGAGCCAGGTGGAGGACTGGTTCTGCATTTCCGTCGGGCTGACGGGATAGAGCTTCAGGGTGAAGCCGTGCTCCTTGGCGAGCGACTCCAGAACCGGGATCGGCTCCTTGCCGAAGGGCGCGTCGAGATGGACGAGACCGATGGTCTTGCCGCGCAGCTTGTCGAAGCCGCCCTCGCGCTGGGCGATGTACTGGATCCAGATCGAGGCGCCGTCCCAGTAGGTCATGGGCGGGTTGAAGACCCAGGGGAAGGTCTCGCCCACGGCCGCCGGCGAGAGGCCGTAGGCCATGGCGAAGATCGGGATCTTGTCGATGTGGGCGCGCGGGATGGTGGCGAGCGCCGCGCCCGTCGACCACGGCGCATAGAGCACCGAGCCGCGCGACTTGGCCTGCTCCCAGCACTCCACGGAGCGGCGGGTGTCGTACTGCGTCTCGCATTCCTCGAAGACGATGCGGGCGCCGTTGATGCCGCCGTCGCGGGCGTTGAGCATCATCAGGTAGTCGCGCGTGCCGTCGGCCGGTGCGGTAGGTGTTGCTGACGAAGACGATCTGGTCCTGCTGGGCCGTGGCGGGCTGGGCCAAGAGGGCCGTGCCGGCGACGAGGGCCAGCGCGTATCTGGCGAGTGTCATCATGTCCTCCCTCGGGCGGGTCGCCCGGACGTTTCTGGGGCTGCCGGGCGTTCGTCGCCCGGTCATGGCTGTTGGGGTCGCCGGCTCAGTAGGGGAACGGCCAGACCCGGAGTTTCTGCTTGGCGATCTGCCACAGCCGCGCGAGCCCGTGCGGCTCGACGATGAGCAGGAAGATGGTGAGGGCGCCGATGATCATCAGCACGATCTTCTCGGCCATTGCGCCGGTGATCGGGATGCCGATGGTGGGCAGGCCGAACTTCAGCACGGTCGGCAGGCCGACGATGAAGGCGGCGCCGAAGAACGAGCCGATGGTCGAGCCGAGCCCGCCGATGATGACGGCGAAGAGGATGAGGAAGGACAGGCGGATGGAGAACTCCGTGCCCGCCTCGGCACCGCCGAGATAGATGAACACGAAGAGCGCGCCGGAGACGCCGCAGTAGAAGGACGAGACGGCGAAGGCCAGGAGCTTCGGCGGCGATGTCCATGTCCCGCACGGCCATCCAGGACCGGCCGATGCGGCCGTGCACGAGGTTCGAGGCGACCCAGGCGAGGACGACGACGAAGGTGAGCGCCACCAGGTACTTGACCTCCACCGCCGCGGTCGGGCCGGTGACCGGCACGCCGAACACGGTGCGCAGCGGCACCTCGATCGCCCCCGAGGCGTTGTAGTTGTAGAGCCAGGGAATGCGCACGAAGCACCACTGCAGGAAGAACTGCGCGGCGAGCGTGGCGACGGCGAGGTAGAGCCCCTTGATGCGCAGCGACGGCAGGCCGAAGACGACGCCGATGGCGGCCGAGAAGAAGCCGGAGCAGAGGATCCAGACGAGGATGTTCACTTCCGGAAACAGCGTCGTCAGCTTGTAGCAGGCATAGGCGCCGACCCCCATGAAGACCGCCGATCCCAGC
>LNFH01000357.1 GCA_001464235.1 Rhizobiales bacterium Ga0077556
CCGAAGGTCTCGCAGCCCTTGCCCTTCATCCACTGGCCGCCGCGCTCGATCTGGTACTCGCGCTCGGAGACGTCGTTGCAGACGCAGAAGCCGGCGACGACGGAGAGGGCGTCCTTCTTGGAGACGTAGCGGGCGCGCTCGCCGATGACGATGGCGAGCTCGATCTCCCAGTCGGTCTTCGCCGACTTCTTCGGCAGCATGACGTCGTCGTTCGGGCCGACGATGCAGGAGCGCGCCTTGTTGAAGAGGATCGGCTCGGTGGGGATGGCGGCGCCGGTCTCGGCGGCGTGGTCGGCATAGTTGAGGCCGACGGCGATGAAGTTGCCGACGTCGCCGACGCAGGCGCCGAGGCGCGGGCGGCCCTTCACCAGCGGCAGCTTCTGCCAGTTGGCCTTGGCGATCTTGGCGAGGCCCTTCTTGCCGAGGGCAGCGCCGGCGATGTCGGGCACCACGCCCGAGAGATCGCGGATCTTGCCGTCGGGATCGATCAGGCCAGGCTTTTCCTTGCCCTTGGCGCCATAGCGAACGAGTTTCACGACTTCCCCTCCCATTGTTGTCGAAGGCCGTTGGCGGAATGATGCCGGGGTCTTCAAACGTTTCGCAAGGGTGGGACGCGCATGGCCGGGCGGCGCAGGGGAGGGGCCGTCGCCCCCGCCGGCGCGCGGCCGGCGGGGAGGGTTGCGGGTGCTACTGCCCCTGGCCGAGGCTGTAGCCGGGCACGCCGTCGAAGGTGAACAGGTGCTCGGTCTTGACGAAGTCGATCCCGGCGCGGGCGAGGCCGGCCAGCAGTTCGGCCACCATCGCCTTGGTGAACTGCCGCGGCGCCGGCATCTCGAAGCGGCACCGCCAGTGGTCGGTGAGGAAGGTCTGCGGATGGCCCTCCGGCCAGACCTTGACGCCGCGGTTGCTCACCATGGTGAGGGCGAGCATGCCGGACGCCGCCGCCTGCATCCGGGCGGCGAGGACCTCGGGGGACGTCCCGGCGGCATGGACGAAGACGTCGATGCCGACGAGCCGCTTGTCGGCCGCGGGCCGCCGGGGCGGGGTGAAGGGCACGATGGCCGTCGCCGCGGCGTAGTCGGGCCGGGGCAGGGTGCGCGGCGCCTGGCCGAGCCTGTCGATCACCGCGTCGGCGAAGGCCTGGGTGCCGACCCTGCGCGCCGACACGCCCTCGAGGAAGATGTCGGGCGTGTGGATGCCGTCCTCGATGGTCTTCAGCCAGGCGAGGTGCAGCCTCTCGGCCACCTCCCTCTGGCCGACATGGACCAGCATCATGATGCCGGACAGCAGCAGCCCCGAGGGATTGGCGATCCCCTGGCCGGCGATCTGCGGCGCCGATCCGTGCACCGCCTCGAACATGGCGCCGTGCTCGCCGATGTTGGAGGAGCCGCCGAGCCCGACCGAGCCGGAGATCTCGGCGGCGATGTCGGAGAGGATGTCGCCGTAGAGGTTCAGGGTGACGACGACGTCGAACTCTTCCGGCCGGGCGGCGAGCCGCGCCGCTCCGATGTCGATGATCATGTGGTCGCTCGCGATGCCGGGATAGTCGGCCGCCACCTCGTCGAAGACCTTCCGGAACAGCCCGTCGGTCATCTTCATGATGTTGTCCTTGGTGAAGCAGGTGACCTTCCGCCGGCCGTTGGCGCGGGCGTAGTCGAAGGCGTAGCGGACGATCTTCTCGCAGCCCGGCCGGCTGACGAGCTTCAGGCACTGGACGACCTCGTCGGTCTGCCGGTGCTCGATGCCGGCATAGAGGTCCTCCTCGTTCTCGCGGATGATCACCACGTCCATGACCGGGTGCCGGGTGGCGACGAAGGGGGCGTAGGACAGGCAGGGCCGGGTGTTGGCGAAGAGGCCGAGGCTCTTGCGCAGCGTCACGTTGAGGCTCTTGTAGCCGCCGCCCTGGGGGGTGGTGATCGGCGCCTTGAAGAGGAGGCCGGTGCGCCGGATGCTGTCCCAGGCCTCGGGCGGGATGCCCGAGCCGTGCCCGTCGCGATAGGCCGTCTCGCCGATGACGATGGGCTCGACCGCGAGCCTTGCACCGGCGGCGAGCATCATCTGCAGGGCGGCGTTCATGATCTCGGGACCGATGCCGTCGCCCGAGGCGACGGTCACCGGCGTGGCGCCGGGCATGGCCGGCGACCGGAAGGCGGCGGCGGGGGTGTGGATGGTCATGGCTGGGCTCCCTTGGTTGGACACCCCTCCCTTGCGGGACTGTTCAACATTTGTGAAATTGATTGTATCGGTTTCATCGATTGACGATTGCAATGACGCGCCTGGCCAATCTCGACGTCGATCTCCTGCGCTCCTTCCTGGCGGTGGCGCGGACGCGCAGCTTCTCGCGCGCCGGCGCCGAACTGCACCGGACCCAGTCGACCATCTCGCTGCAGATCAAGCGGTTGGAGGACAGCCTCGGCTATCGCCTCCTCGACCGGACGCCACGCTCCGTCACGCTGACGCCGCGCGGGGAGGCCTTCAGCGCGGCGGCACAGCAGATGGTGGCGCTGAACGACGAGATCGTGGCGCGGATCAACGAGCCCGACCTCGCCGGCACCGTCAGGCTCGGCACGCCGGAGGACTTCGCCACCAGCCACCTGCCGGACGTGCTCGCGCGCTTCGCCGAGGTGCATCCGCGCGTCAATCTGGAGGTGACCTGCGACCTCACCCTCAACCTGCTCGACGGCTTCCGCGAGGGCGCCTTCGACATGGTGCTGGTGAAGCGCGAGCAGGGCCGTCGCATGGACGGAACCCGCGTCTGGCGCGAGCCGCTGGTCTGGGTCGGCAACGGTCCTGCGGTCGCCATGCGGGACACCCTGCCGCTGGTCGTCTCGCCCACACCCTGCGTCTATCGCAAGCGCGCCACGGAGGCCCTCGCGACCGTCGGAAGAGCCTTTCGCATCGCCTATACCTGCGGCTCGCTGGCGGGCTCCATCGCCGCCGTGCGGGCGGGGCTGGGGATCACCGTGCTGCCGAAGGAGATGGTGCCGCCGGGGCTCTCCCGCCTCGACGGCGTCGGGCTGCCGGACCTGCCCGACACGGAGATCGCCCTGCTGACGGCGGCGACGCTTGCGGCGCCCGCCGCGCGGCTCAGGGACCACATCACCCGGTCGCTGGAACAGGCGGGCGGCTGAACGGGGCGCGTGCTACCGCACCAGCTCCTTCATCGCCTTGTCGAGGCCGGTGAGGGTGAGCGGAAACATCCGCTGCTCCATGATGTCGCGCATCATGCCGATGGAGTGGGTGTAGTCCCAGTGCTTCTCCTTCACCGGGTTGAGCCAGACCATGGAGGGGTAGATGGAGGCGACGCGCTTCATCCAGGTGACGCCGGCCTCTTCGTTGAAATGCTCGACCGAGCCGCCGGGCTGGGCGATCTCGTAAGGGGACATGGAGGCGTCGCCGACGAAGATGACCTTGTAGTCGTTGCCGTATTTGTGCAGCACGTCCCAGGTCGGCATGGTCTCGTCGAAGCGGCGCTGGTTCTTCTTCCACACCTTCTCGTAGAGGCAGTTGTGGAAGTAGAAATACTCCATGTGCTTGAATTCGGCCTTGGCGGCCGAGAACAGCTCCTCGCAGAGCTGGATGTGCCAGTCCATCGAGCCGCCGACGTCGAAGAAGATCAGCACCTTGATGGAGTTGCGCCGCTCGGGCCGCATCTGCACGTCGAGGAAGCCGTGGCGCGCCGTCTCGCGGATGGTGCCGTCGAGGTCGAGCTCGTCGGGCGATCCGGTGCGGGCGAACTTGCGCAGGCGGCGCAGCGCGATCTTGATGTTGCGGGTGCCGAGCTCGACCGTGTCGTCGTAGTCCCTGAACTCGCGCTTGTCCCAGACCTTCACGGCGCGGAAGTTGCGGTTGCCCTCCTGGCCGATGCGCACGCCTTCGGGGTTGTAGCCGTAGGCGCCGAAGGGCGAGGTGCCACCCGTGCCGATCCACTTGTTGCCGCCCTGGTGGCGACCCTTTTGCTCCTCGAGCCGCTTCTTCAGCGTCTCCATGAGCTTGTCCCAGCCGCCGAGCGCCTCGATCTGGGCCTTCTCCTCCTCGGTGAGGAATTTCTCGGTGAGCTTCCGCAGCCATTCCTCGGGGACGTTGACCTCGAGGCCGTCGGCCAGCGTCTCGAAGCCCTTGAAGGTGGCGCCGAAGACCTTGTCGAACTTGTCGATGTTGCGCTCGTCCTTCACCAGCGTGGCGCGGGACAGATAGTAGAAGTC
>LNFH01000358.1 GCA_001464235.1 Rhizobiales bacterium Ga0077556
CATTTCGGCGCCCGTCTCGGAGAGGGTCTCGACCACCTCCTCACCCCAGATGTCCTCGCAGATCGGCACGCCGATGCGGACACCGCGGACGTTGACCGGGCCGGGCAGGGGGCCGGGCGCGAAGACGCGCTTCTCGTCGAAGACAGAGTAGTTCGGCAGGTCGACCTTGAAGCGGATGGCCTGGATGAGGCCGGCATCGGCATGGACGACGGCGTTGTAGACGCGCCCGCCCTCGGCCCAGGGCGTGGTGACGAGGACGGCGGGGCCGCCGTCGGCGGTGTCGCGCGCCAAGGCCTCGGTCGCCTGGCGGCAGGCGGCCTGGAAGGCCTGCTTCAGCACCAGGTCCTCGGGCGGATAGCCGGAGATGAAGAGCTCGGAGAAGACGAGGAGATCGGCGCCTGCCGCCGCCGCGTCGGCGCGCGCCGCCCGCGCCTTGGCGAGATTGCCCGTGACGTCCCCCATGACGGGGTTGAGCTGGGCCACGGCGATGAGCAGCGAGGAGGGCGTCTGGGTCATGAGCGAGATGTAACGCGCGGGCGGCGGGTTCTCAATGCGTCGGCGGCAGGACCGGTCGGCGCGGGGCGCGGCCGCGGCACCGGTTTCGGTCTGCAACGGGAAGCAATCCGTTGCGCTTAACCGGGCAGTAACCTTGATGATTCATGAATGGCTTCCATCGAGCCCGGCTTCACGCCGCCGGGGCTCACGAGGAGGCCGGCATGACGGCGCGTTCGAAATTCATCACGGGTGTGGCGGTGCTGGCGGCGTCGCTCGCCATGACGGTCGCCGGCCGGGCAGCCGACATGGCGCTGCGCGGATCGCTGCCGGTCCATGAGGATTCCGGCCCGAACTGGACGGGCGTCTATGGCGGTGTCCACGGCGGCATCGGCAGCATGACCGCCGACACCCAGGCCATGGCACGGCGCGAGGCCGAGCGCCTCCTCAACGGCCTCTACTACCTCAACCCGACCTCGGGCGTCGCCGCCCCGACCTTCATCAACGTCGATCCCGTGCGCGGCACCCCGGTCATGTTCGGCGTCTTCGCCGGCTACCAGGCGCAGTTCGAGGACGCGGTCATCGGCTTCGAGGTCGACTACAACCGCATCGCCCGCGGTGGCGGCGGCTCGCGGACCTGGACCCAGCCCTTCGCCGTCCTCTACGCCCAGACCGGCTTCACCGACGCCTTCTCGCAGAGCACCACGGTGAGGGCCTCGCTGACCGACTATTTCACCGCGCGCCTGCGCGCCGGCTGGGCCTATGGCCGCGTCATGCCCTACTTGACCGGCGGCCTCGCCATCGCCCGCGGCAACACCTCGGTCTCCTACCAGGCCGGCTACGAGCGCATCGACACGGATGCGTCCGACGCCGTCACCTGGACCCAGCCCTATGGCGACCTCGTCAATTCGACCCGCTCGTCAAACGGCGTGATCGGCTTCGGCTTCGCCCTCGGCACCGGCGTCGAGGCGCTGATCACCAACAACATCTTCGCCCGCGCCGAATACCAGTACCTGCGCATCCCCTCGCTCGGCGGCGTGCCGGTCACGCTGCACGCGGTGCGCGCCGGCGTCGGCATCAAGTACTGAGGCGCACAGTCCTCACGATGAAAAAGGCCCGCCCCGGGAACCGGAGCGGGCCTTTTCGTCGTGGGACGACGGGGCTCGGGCCTTACTCGGCGGCCTCGCGCACGGCGGGGCTGCGGTTGAGCCGCTGGCGCTTCAGCATCTCCGCCACCTTGAACGAGACCTCCAGTGCCTGCTCGGCGTTGAGCCGCGGGTCGCAGTAGGTGTGGTAGCGGTCCGACAGGTCGAGGTCGGTGATGGCTGCCCGGCCGCCGGTGCATTCCGTCACGTTCTTGCCGGTCATCTCCAGATGGATGCCGCCGGCATAGGTGCCTTCGGCCTCGTGGATGGCGAAGAATCGCTCGATCTCGCCCATGACGAGGTCGAAGGGGCGCGTCTTGTAGCCGTTGGCCGCCTTGATCGTGTTGCCGTGCATGGGGTCGCAGGACCAGACGACGGTGCGGCCCTCCTTCTCCACGGCGCGGATGAGCGCGGGCAGGTGCTTCTCCACCTTGTCGGCGCCGAAGCGGCAGATCAGCGTGATGCGGCCGGCCTTGTCCTCGGGGTTCAGCACGTCGATGAGCTTCAGGAGGCCGTCGGCGTCGAGGCTCGGGCCGCACTTGAAGGCGATCGGGTTCTTGATCCCGCGGAAATACTCGACATGGGCATGGTCGGGCTGGCGGGTGCGGTCGCCGATCCAGAGCATGTGGCCGGAGGTGGCGTACCAGTCGCCGCTCGTGGAATCGACGCGGGTGAGCGCCTCCTCGTAGCCGAGCAGCAGCGCCTCGTGGCTCGTGTAGAGCTCGGTGGTGCGCATCTCCGGATGGGCTTCGGGGTCGATGCCGCAGGCCCGCATGAAGTCCAGGGCCTCCTCGATCCGCTCCGCCAGGTGCCGGTACTTGTCGTTGGCCGGCGTGTCCTTGACGAAGCCGAGCATCCACTTCATCGCGTTGTCGAGATTGGCGTAGCCGCCATAGGCGAAGGCGCGCAGCAGGTTCAGCGTCGCCGCCGACTGGCGGTAGGCCATGGCCTGGCGCATCGGATCCGGCTCGCGCGATTCCGGCGTGAAGGCGATGTCGTTGATGATGTCGCCCCGGTAGGAGGGCAGCGTCACGCCGTCGATGGTCTCGGTGTCGGCCGAGCGCGGCTTGGCGAACTGGCCGGCGACGCGGCCGACCTTCACCACCGGCATGCCGCCGGCATAGGTCATGACCACGGCCATCTGCAGGAAAGCGCGGAAGAAGTCGCGGATGTTGTCGGCGCCGTGCTCGCCGAAGCTCTCGGCGCAGTCGCCGCCCTGCAGCAGGAAGGCCTCGCCCTTTGCGACTTTCGCGAGGGCCTTCTTGAGGTTGCGCGCCTCACCCGCAAAAACGAGCGGCGGAAAGCCCGACAGGCGCTTCTCAACCTCCGACAGCGCCGCCTGGTCCTTGTAGACCGGCACCTGCAGGATCGGTTTAGACCGCCAGCTCGACGGGCTCCAACGCTCGCCCATGACACTTCATCCTCTCGGTCACCCGCGCGAAAACCGCTTCGCGCGGAAAAGTGATCCCTCGCCCGGCGGCATGGCCGCGAAAGGGCAGGGACCGGCGCTTATACACGAGTGAAGGCCCGGCGGCGAGCGGGTCGGACGGGGGGCGGCTGCCCCGCACGCGCCGCGGAGCCCGTTTGAGACTGCGCGACCGCCTGGCGCGTTGCTTTGGTGCCCTGCCTGCTGTACCCCGCTCATCGGCCCTGACACGAGGCTCGACATGACATTCTCCCTGCGAAACGCCCTCATTTCGGCCGTCGCCGCTTCGGCGCTGATGCTCGCCATGCCCGTGCGGGCGCAGGCGCCCCATGCCATCGACGTCAGCGTCGACGAGGCCGCCTGCATCGCCGCTCCCGTGCCGGCCTGCACGGCCGAGCTCGCCCTCAAGGCGGCGTCCGCCGAGCCCGAGGGCTGGGCGGCGACCGCGGCCTTCGAGGCCTTCCTGCAGAGCGATCCGGACCTTGCGGCCCGCGAGCGCTGGATGGCGCGCTACGAGGCCTGGGCGCGGATCGCCACGGTCGACGGCATCAAGGAGCGCATCGTGCCGGTGCGCGCCGAGCACCTCGCCCGCAAGGGGGACTTCGCCGGCGCCTATCGCGAGCTCGGCCTCGACCAGCCGCAGCCCTCGGCCCTGTCGGAGCCCTCGATCCTGATCCTCGACGAGGCGCGCGCCGGCCGGATCGCCGACGCGCTGCCGCGGATCGACCGTCTGGTGGAGAGCGACAGCCGCGACGAGTTGCGGCTCGAGATGCTGGAGGTCGCGCTGGCGCGCGAGCCGGCCCTCGCCGACACCGTGGCCGGCCAGATCAAGGACCGCTTCTCCCGCCGCATGGCGCAGGCGCTGCAGGCCGGCGCCCGCGGCGACATGGCCATTGCCCGTTCCATCGACGAATGGGCGCGCGGGGCCCGCGCCAACCAGACCGCGCCCTTCGACGATCCCGACACCGCCCGCCGCGACAGCTGGGACATGGTTCTGCGGGGCGCCGTGGCCGGGGGCAATCTCGACGGTTTCCGCAAGGCGCTCGCCGCCCGCCCCGCCTTCAACTCGGCGGCCGACGCGGAATCGGCGAGCCGCATCCTGCGCATCCTGATGCGCGAGGGCCGCGCCGACTGGATCCGCGCCTTCGGACCCGCGCTGAAGCTGCCCGAGGACGAGACCGTCTCCGTGGACGAGGACATCGGCCCGATGCGCACGCAGCCCGCCGACAGGCTCCAGGCGGTGGCGGACGCGGCGGAGGCGACGGGAAGGGTGCGCGGAACCATCATCGACACCGCGGTGGAGATGCTGGTGGCGCGCGGGGCCGTGACCGAGGCGCGCGAGGTCTTTTCCCGCCTCGGACGGATCGACGAGCTCAACCGCGTCACCTTCGACCAGGAGCGCATCGGCGTCGTCTTCGAGACGCTCTGGCGCGCCGTCGTCGGCCGCGGCCCGAAGGAGGCCGTCGACGCCATGGCGGCGCGGATCACCTCGGAAGGGGCGAAGGCCTATATAGCCCGCGTGGCGGCGCTGGAGCAGCGCATGCGCGAGATCGCAGCGGGCAACAAGGGCGAGGAGCCGGCGGACGACGAGTGGGCGATCATGCTCGACATCGCGGTCGCTTCGGGAGACTCGGCGCTGATGACGAAGGTCGCGGCGGCGATGAGGGACCCGGGCCTGCGCTCCACCGCCTTCGTGCAGGTGACGAAGAACATGTGGGAGCGCGCGGCGCGCTGAGGGCGCCCGGGAGGGCATCACGCCACCTTAGGCAGGTCCGCACCCGCCCCTCGCTTTGCGAGGAGAGGGGGACTACGGCGTCGCGCCTCGCGGTCGACCGCGGTGCCAGGCACCGACGCCGGCGATTGAGCACGCGGTCAAAGTCCCCTCTCCTCGCAAAGCGAGGGGAGGGTGCGGGTGGGGCTCTTCTTGTCTCCCTGCCGCACCTCTCAGCCCTGCAGGCTCGCCCACATCTCGCGGTCGCGCTGGTCGGTCCAGATGACCGGCCACTCGATGCCGCTGGCCTCGTCATAGGCGCGGGAGACGTTGAAGGGCAGACAGTGCTCGTAGATGGCGAAGGACGCGAACTTCGGGTCCATGGCCGTGCGGCAGGCGTCGAAGGCCTGTTTCAGTGACAGGCTCCTGGCGACGCTGTCGGCGACGGAGCCGTAGAGCGTCGAGAGGAAGTCGCGCGTCAGGCGGATGCCGTCGGCCACCATGGCGGGGGTCGTGAGCGCCGCGCCGCGGCCCGGCACCACGGCCTTCGGCGCCAGAGCCTCGATGGCGTCGAGCGTCTTCGGCCAGTCCCTGAAGTGGGCGTCGCCGCAGTAGCAGGCCGAGTGATATTCGACGAGGTCGCCGGTGAAGGCGACGGCCGAATCCGGCACCCAGGCGATGGTGTCGCCGGCCGTGTGGCCGCGGCCGAGATGCATCAGCTTCACCTCGCGGCTGCCGAGCCAGACGGTCATCTCCCGCCCGAAGGTGACATCGGGCCAGGTGAGGCCGGGCGGAATGGATTCGGCGCCGGGAAAGAGCCGCGGGAAGCGGCCGATCTCGCTCGCCTTGTCCTGCTCGCCGCGCTCGACGATGAGGCCCCGCGTCGCATCGGAGGCGATGACGGTGGCGCCCTCGTAGGCCGAGGCGCCGAGGACGCGGACCGCGTGGTAGTGCGACAGCAGCACGTAGCGGATCGGCTTGTCGGTGACCTGGCGCACGCGCGCGATGACGTCCGCCGCCATGGCCGGGGTCGCCTGGGCGTCGACGACCATGCAGGCGTCGTCGCCGACGATGATGCCGGAGTTGGGGTCGCCCTCGGCCGTGTAGGCGTAGAGGCCCTCGCCGAGCGCGTCGAAGGACACGGTCTTGGGGCCGAGGTCGGCGGTTGATGCGAAGGATATGGACATGAAGGGGCTCCTGCGGAGGGCGCGCGCGGGCGCCGCTCAGTCGTGATGCTTGCGAACGATCTGGTCGATGGCGCCGAAGATCGAATGGCCGCCCGCATCCTTCATCTCGATGCGCACGGCATCGCCGAAGCGCATGAAGGGCGTCTTCGGTGCGCCGTCGCGGATGGTCTCCACCGTGCGCATCTCGGCAATGCAGACATAGCCGAGGCCGCCCTCGGCGATGGGCCTGCCGGGGCCGCCGTCGGCGTCGCGGTTCGAAACCGTGCCGGAACCGACGATGGTGCCTGCCGAGAGGGCGCGCGTCTTCGCCGCGTGCGCGATGAGCGTGCCGAAATCGAAGGTCATGTCGACGCCCGCCTGCGGCTTGCCGAAAGGCTCGCCGTTGAAATAGGCGAGCAACGGGAGGTGCAGCTTGCCTTCGACCCAGGCGGCCCCGAGCTCGTCGGGGGTGACGGCGACCGGCGAGAAGGCGGTGGAGGGCTTCGACTGGAAGAAGCCGAAACCCTTGGCGAGTTCGGGCGCGATGAGGTTCCTGAGGCTGACGTCGTTGGCGATCATGACGAGGCGGATGAGGCCGCGCGCCTCGTGCGGCGTCACGCCCATCGGCACGTCGCCGGTGACCACCGCCACCTCGCCCTCGAAGTCGATGCCGTGGGCCTCGTCAGGCAGGGTGATCGGATCGCGGGGACCGAGAAAGGTGTCGGAGCCGCCCTGGTACATGAGCGGGTCGGTCCAGAAGGACGGCATCATCTCGGCGCCGCGCGCCTGGCGCACCAGCGCGACGTGGTTCACGTAGGCCGAGCCGTCGGCCCACTGGTAGGCGCGGGGCAGGGGGCTGGCGCAATCGTGCTCGTGGAAGCGGAAGGAGGGCACGGAGCCGAGCTCGAGCTGCTCGGAGAGATCGACGAGGCGGGGATGCAGCCGCTCCCAGTCGTCGAGGGCCGCCTGCAGGGTCGATACAACCGGAAACGCATCGGTTGCCCGGGTCAGGTCTCTGGAGACGACGACGAGCCGGCCATCACGGCCGTGCTTGAGGGATGCGAGCTTCATGGCACTTCTTCCCGGAAAATCGGTTCTGAGTCCGGGCTTGCCTGCCCGGTCCGGTATCAAAGCCTGTTGCGGATCGCTTGACCAGCGCCTTGCGACATCCCGCCACCCACGCGGGTTGTCTTATCTTTGTCGCGTTGCGAAACGGTTCGCCAAGCGATACGCTCCGTCAATGGACTGCAATCGATTCCTTGTCCAAAGCCATTTACTGAATTGACGCTCTTCCATAGGGAGCACACATGGACGCCCGTCTCGCGGACAAGTCCTCCATTTCCGATGCCAAGCTCGAGCTGGATTCGTTCCTGCCCTACCGGCTGAACGTCCTTGCCAACGTCGTCAGCCAGGCCCTTTCCGGGATCTATGCCGAGCGCTATGGCCTCGGCATCCCGGAATGGCGCGTCATCGCCACCCTGGGGCAGTTCGGCTCGGCGACGGCCAAGGAGATCGGCGCCCACAGCCACATGCACAAGACCAAGGTGTCGCGCGCCGTGGCCAGCCTGACGCGGCGGCGTCTGGTCCAGCGCCGCATCAACCGCCAGGACCTGCGCGAGGCCTTCCTGTCGCTGTCGCGCGAGGGACAGCTGATCTACGGCGATCTCGTGCCGGTGGCCCAGCGCTTCGCCGCAGACCTCAGCGAGGGGTTCACGCCGCACGAACGCGACCAGCTCGACCTCCTCCTCACCCGCCTCACCGAGCGCAGCCGGCGCATGCTGGACGCGGAGGACGTGCCGCAGCCGGTCTGCGACTGAGGCGCCGGATCACAGGCTTCGGGCGAAGCCGGCGACGGCGGCATTGAAGGCCGCCGGGTTCTCCAGGTGCGGGGCATGGCCGGCACCCGCGATCGTCACCGACCCGCCGCGCGGCGCGGTCTGCGCCAGCCAGCCGGCGACCGCCGGCCTGTAGAGCCGGCTGTCGGCTCCGGCGACGGCGAGGAGCGGGACGGGCAGCCTCGCGACGGTGCCGCGATGGTCCGCCTGCACCAGCGAGCGCCAGAAGGCGGCCATGACGGCGGGGTCGCCTGCGGCGATCGTGGCGGTCGCAGCGGCGACCCGCGGCGAGGTCTCCTCTCCGGCCGCGAACATGGCGCGCGCGATCCGCGGGGCATAGAGCGGCCAGTTGCCCTCCATGCGGTCCGCCGCCTGCAGCGCGGCCGCGAGGTCCTGTCCGCCTGCGAGGCCGTGCGGCCAGTCCGGCGCATTGGCGACTTTCGGGCTCATGTCGACGATGACCAGGCCGGCGATGCCCTTCGCGCCGCGGCGGGCGAGATGGTCGAGGGCGACGGTCGCGCCCATGGACCAGCCGACGAGGATCGCGCCGTCGAGGGCCGTCCGCGCCAGCAGGTCGCCGAGCGCATCGGCGAGGCCCGCCATGCTGGCGGGAGTCGATCCCAGCGGGTGGTGGCCGTGGCCGGGCTGGTCGGGCGCCAGAACGCGGAAACCCTCGCCGGCGAGGATCTCCTGCCCGGCGAAGAAGGAGCGGTCCACCGACCAGCCGTGGAGGAAGACGAGGGGGCGCCCGCAACCGATGTCGGTGAGCGTCACGCCGGGAGGTGACGGCCGGGTCATCCCCGGTCCCCGGCGACGAGGGTCCGCAGGACGTGCTTCTGGATCTTGCCCGCCGCCGTGCGCGGGAAATCCTCGACGAGGGTGATGTGGCGGGGAACCTTGTAGCCGGCGAGGCTCGCGCGCGCATGGGCGCGAATCTCCTCCACAGTCGCCGCCGCGCCCGGGCGCAGCAGGATGACGGCATGGCCGACCTCGCCCCAGACGGGGTCGGCGACGCCGAGGACGGCGGCCTCCAGCACGGCGGGGTGGGCGTGGAGCACGATCTCCACCTCGGCCGGATAGACGTTCTCCCCGCCCGAGATGAACATGTCCTTGATGCGGTCGACGACGTAGTAGTAGCCGTCCGCGTCCTGCCGCCCGACGTCGCCCGAGCGCAGCCAGCCGCCGGGAGCGAAGGCCCTCGCCGTCGCCTCCGGTTGATTGAAGTAGCCCGGGGTGATGCCGGGGCCGCGGAACAGCAGCTCGCCGGCCTCGCCCGGCGCCACGTCCTCGTCGCGGAAGTCGACGATGCGCACTTCGGCGAGGATCTGCGGCTTGCCGACCGAACCGATCTTCTCCGCGGCGTGGGCCGGGTCCATCAGGAAGAGGGTCGGCCCCGTCTCGGTCATGCCCATGCCGTTGCAGACAGTGACCCCACGGGCGGCGAAGGCACGCAGCATCGGTTCGGAGATGGGCGCGCCGCCGCAGCCCCAGTGGAGGACCGACGTGAGATCCGCCGTCCCGAAGGCGGGGTGAAGGCTCAGCGCCTGGTAGACGGCGGGAACGCCGAAGAACAGCGAGAGCTGGCCGCGATCGATGAGGTCGAAGACGGCGCCCGGCTCGAACTTCGGGATGATGCGGGAGGTGCCGCCGGCGATGAAGAGCGGCAGGGCGTGCAGGTTGATGCCGGCGGTGTGGAACAGGGGCAGGTAGTTCAGCGTGTCGTCGCCGGTGCCCATGCCCGTCGCCTGCTGGATGTTGACGGCATTGGCGAGGCACATCCCCGGCGTCTGGATCACCGCCTTGGGCCGGCCCGTCGTGCCCGAGGTGTAGAGCAGGTACCAGATGCGGTCGGTCTCCAGAGGGGGCGGTGCGCCGGGGGCGGGATCAACCGCTGAGCGCTCGTCTTCGTAGCCGGCGAAGGAGAGGATCGGCACCAGTCCTTCCAGCTCCGCCGCCAGAGGCGCCGTGGCTTCGTCCGCCAAGAGGAGACGCGCGCCGCAGTCGGCGAGGATGGGGCGGAGCTCCGCGGGGGTCAGGCGCCAGTTGAGCGGCACGAGGACGAAGCCCGCCCTGGCGCAGGCGAAGAGCAGCTCGAAGAAGGTCGTGCCGTTGTGGCAGAGGACGGCGACGCGGTCGCCGGGTTCGAGGCCGCGCGCGGAGAGGAAGGCAGCACCCCGGCCGACGCGCTCGTCCATGTCCGCGAAGGTCACCGAGCGACCGGAGACCACCTCTTCGAAGGCGACGGCGTCGGGGCTGAGCTCGGCGCGGCGGCGGCAGAGATCGGGGATCGTCTTCATCGGTGACCTCGCGCGGCGGGCCGGCGGCTGTGTCAGGCCTTGGCGCGCCTCGCGGCGCGCGGGCCGATGCCGTGGGCGACGAAATCGTAGGCGGCTTCCGCCGCCGCATCGAGTGGGCCGTCCTGGTCATAGATGGCGTAGCGCCGGCCGACCATGTCGGTGACGCCCATGAGGGCCCAGGCGCGCACCTCGGCGTGTCCCGGTGCGATTTCGCCGCGGGATTCGGCCTCCTCGAGCCCGACGCGATAGCCGGCGGCAAATTCCTCGTAATAGGCGCGGTGGATGGCCGGATCGACGAACTGGGATTCGGCGACGACCCGGTAGAGGTTGGGGTTGTCGCGGACGAACTGCAGGAAGGCGCGGATGCCCAGGCGCTCGGCCTGCATCCGGTCTCCCGCGCCGGCGGTGGCGAGGGTCAGGTGATGGCGAAGGCGCCGGCCCATGCGCAGGACGAGCTCGCGCAGCACCTCCTCCTTGGAGCGGAAGTAGAGGTAGAACGTCCCTTGCGCGACCGCGGCCTCCGCCGTGATCGTGGCGATGGAGGCGTCGGAGAAACCGCGGGCGCCGATCTCGCGCTCGGCGGCGTCGAGGATCTTCTGCCGCGTGCGTTCGCCGCGCTGGGTTTTGGGCGCCGGCAGGGGCCCTGCCGGATGGAGGTTGCTCATGGCCTGTCCGTGGCGTTTTCCCGTCATCGGCCCGTCGCCACCCGGCTTCAGACCGCTTCCCGCTTGACGCGTTTGTGGGACGAAGCTAGCGTCACATGAAACATGACTCAAGTGTCAGTTTGAGAATATGGATCAGGGAGGATCCCATGCTGAGGAAAACGCTGGCGGTGGCCGCCGCCTCGCTCGCAATGGCCGTGACGTCCTTCGCCGGCAGCGTCGCCGCGCAGACGCGGGACGTGAAGATCTGCCTCATCGCCGGCCGCACCGGCCCGCTGGAAGCCTATGCGAAGCAGACCGAGGTCGGCTTCATGATGGGCCTCGAATATCTGACGCGCGGCACCAACACGGTCGCCGGCATGCGCATCCAGGTCCTCGTCAAGGATGACCAGCTGCGCCCCGATCGCGGCAAGGCGCTGCTGGAGGAATGCTACAACGACGACGGCGCGGCGCTCGCCGTCGGCACGACCGGCTCGCCGGTCGCGCTCGCCATGCTGCCCGTCGCGGAAGAGGCCAAGAAGATCCTCATCGTCGAGCCGGCGGTGGCGGACTCGATCACCGGCCCGCGCTGGAACCGCTACATCTTCCGCACCGGCCGCTCGTCCTACCAGGACGCGCTGGCGGCCGCCGCCTCGATCCCCGAGAACGAGGACGTGTTCATCGGCATGATGGGTCTCGACACCGCCTTCGGGCGTGACGGCGTCGCCGCCTACAAGGCGGCGCTCGCCGCCATCCGGCCGCGCGCCCGCATCGTCGCGGAGGAGTTCGCCGCCGGCAACACCGCCGACTTCACCCCCTTCGCCGAGCGCCTGTTCGCCGCGCTGAAGGACCGTCCCGGCAAGCGCATCATCGGCTTCATCTGGGCCGGCGCGCATCCGATGGCGAAGTTCGTCGACATGAAGCCGGAGCGCTTCAACATCGCTCTCGCCCCCGGCGGCAACATCCTTCCCGCCATGAACGCCTGGAAGGCCTTCGCCGGCACCGAGGGCGGCATCTACTACTACTACGACTTCCCCCGGAACCCGCTGAACGACTGGCTGAAGGCCGAGTACCAGAAGCGCCACAACGCGCCACCGGACTTCTTCGTGGCGGGCGGCTTCGCCGCGGCGGCCGCCGTGGTGGCCGCGCTCGAGAAGGCCGGGTCGACCGATACCGAGAAGCTGATCGCCGCCATGGCCGGCATGACCTTCCAGACGCCGAAGGGACCGATGACCTTTCGCGCCGAGGATCATCAGGCGCTGCAGGAGATGTATCATTTCCGCATCCGCCCCAACGGCCGCGACAACGACATGCTCGACCTGGTGCGGACCATCCCCGCCTCCGAGATGCCGCTGCCGATCACCAACGGCCGTCGCACCAACTGACGCGCACAGGGCCGCGGCCGGGGACATCTCCGGCCGCGTCCTTCTTCGGTCCCGGCGCATGGCGCTATCGGTCGCGAGCCTCGAGGGACGCCCCCCGTCGTGCCGCGCCCCTCGGTTGATCTCTTCCGCCCGCCAACAAAGCCACATCGCCCATGCCGCCCGTCCTCGAAACCCGCGACCTGACCATCCGCTTCGGCGGCCACGTCGCCGTCGACGGCGTGTCCTGCGCCTTCCATGCGGGGACGCTGACCGCCATCGTCGGGCCGAACGGGGCCGGCAAGACCACCTATTTCAACCTGATGTCCGGCCAGCTCGCCGCGACCTCGGGCCAGACGCTGCTCGACGGCGAGGACATCTCTGCCCTCGGCGCGGCCGGGCGGGCGCAGCGCGGCATCGGCCGGGCCTTCCAGATCACCAACCTCTTCCCGAACCTGACGGTGGGGGAGAACGTGCGCCTCGCCGCGCAGGCGCGCGGGCGCGCGAAGGCGAGCCTCCTCTCCCTGTGGTCGAGCCACCGCGACTGGATCGCCAAGGCCGACCACTATCTCGAGGAGGTGAACCTCTCCGGCGTGCGCGACACGCTCGCCGCCGCCCTGCCGCACGGCGACAAGCGCAAGCTGGAGGTGGCGATCATGATGGCGCTGGAGCCGCAGGTCTTCATGTTCGACGAGCCGACCGCCGGCATGAGCGTGGACGAGGTGCCCGTCATCCTCGACCTCATCCGCAAGCTGAAGGCGGACGGGACCAAGACCATCCTTCTGGTGGAGCACAAGATGGACGTCGTCCGCTCCCTCGCCGACCGCATCGTGGTGCTGCACAACGGCCGGCTGGTCGCCGACGGCGAACCGGCCGCGGTCATCGCCTCGCCGGTGGTCCAGGAGGCCTATCTCGGCCAGGCGCCGAAGGCGGCGGAGGCGACCCATGGCTGAGCCGCTGCTGACCCTCGAGGGCGTCCACACCCATATCGGTCAGTACCACATCCTGCAGGGCGTCGATCTCGTCCTGCCGAAGGGCGGCATGACCGTGCTGCTCGGG
The DNA here is from genome assembly GCA_001464235.1 of Rhizobiales bacterium Ga0077556. Lineage (GTDB taxonomy): Bacteria > Pseudomonadota > Alphaproteobacteria > Rhizobiales > Phreatobacteraceae > Phreatobacter. Next base: position 13,134 of record LNFH01000358.1, read on the forward strand.
CGCAACGGCGCCGGCAAGACGACGACCCTGCGCACCATTATGGGCCTGTGGAAGCCGTCACGCGGCACGGTGACCTTCGAGGGCCGTCCCATCGGCGGGCTGCCGACCCCGGACATCGCGCAGGCGGGCATCGCCTATGTGCCGGAGACCATGGCGGTCTTCGCCGACCTGACGGTGGCGGAGAACATGGTGCTGGCGGCGCGGTCCGGCCCCGTCGATCCGGCGCGGCTCGACTGGATCTTCGGCCTGTTCCCGGCGCTGAAGAAGTTCTGGCAGTTCCCCGCCGGCGTCCTCTCCGGCGGGCAGAAGCAGATGCTGGCCATCGCCCGCGCCATCGCCGAGCCGCGCACCCTCATCCTCATCGACGAGCCGACCAAGGGCATCGCGCCCGCCATCATCGAGGCGATGATCACGGCCTTCGCCGAACTGAAGCGCGAGACCACGATCCTGCTGGTGGAGCAGAACTTCCGCTTCGCCGCGAGCCTCGGCGACCATGTGGCGGTGATGGACGACGGGCGCATCGTCCACCGCGGCGCCATGGCCGATCTCGCCCGCGACGAGGCCCTGCAGCAGCGGCTGCTGGGACTCTCCCTCGACACGCATCAGTGAGGCCTCCATGACCGCCGCACCCGCCCCGGCCTCCCCCTCCGACACGCTTCCGGCCATCCGGCACGATTACCTTCCGATCCTGCTGCCGGTGGCGCTCTCCGCCCTGGCGCTGCCCTTCGTCGGCAATCCCACGACCTGGGTGACGCTCACCGTGGCGGCGCTCGCCATGGGCATGATGATCTTCGTCATCGCCTCGGGCCTCACCCTCGTCTTCGGCCTGATGGACGTGCTGAACTTCGGCCACGGCGCCTTCATCGCGGTGGGCGCCTACATCGCCCTTTCCGTCCTGGCGCTGCTGTCGGGCTGGGTGCAGGCGGATTCGCTCCTCTGGAACCTCATGGCACTGGGGCTCGCCGTCACCGTGGCGATGGTCGGCACCGGTCTCCTCGGCCTCGCCTTCGAGCGGGTGATCGTCCGGCCGGTCTACGGCCAGCACCTCAAGCAGATCCTCATCACCATGGGCGGGCTCATCGTCGCCGAGCAGCTCATCCACGTGATCTGGGGTGGCGACCAGAAGGCCATGGCACTGCCGGCGGCGCTGCGCGGCGCGGTGGTCATCGGCGAGGTCGCCATCGAGCGCTTCCGAATCCTGACCGTCGCGGTCGGCCTCGTCGTCTTCGCCGCCATGCTGATCGTCCTCAACCGGACCCGCATCGGCCTGCTCATCCGCGCCGGGGTCGAGAATGCCGAGATGGTCGAGGCGCTCGGCTACCGTATCCGCCGACTCTTCGTCGGCGTCTTCGCCGTGGGGTCGGCGCTCGCCGGCCTCGGCGGCGTGCTCTGGGCGCTCTATCGCGAGACGCTCACCGCGGCGATCGGCGGCGACGTGATGGTGCTGGTCTTCATCGTCATCATCATCGGCGGGCTCGGCTCGGTGGGCGGCTGCTTCATCGGCGCCATCCTGGTGGCGATGATGGCGAACTACACCGCCTTCCTGCTGCCGAAGGTGGCGCTCGCCTCCAACATTCTCCTGATGGTGGCGATCCTGATGTGGCGGCCGCAGGGCCTCTATCCCGTGGCGAAGAGGTGAGGTCGATGCTGAACACGCTCCTGTCCGGCGACTATCCGCGCAGCCGCATCCTCACCGGCGTCCTCCTCGCCATCGTCCTCGGCCTCGCCTTCGCGCCCTTCCTGTTCTCGGGGGCGGCGGCCATCAACACGGCCGCGAAGGTCTGCATCTTCATCGTCCTCGTGGCGAGCTACGACCTGCTGCTGGGCTATACCGGGATCGTCTCCTTCGCCCACACGATGTTCTTCGGCATCGGCGGCTACGGGGTCGGCCTCGGCCTCTACGCCTTCGGGGCGAGCTGGGGCGTCCTCGCCCTCGGCATCCTCCTCGCCCTTCTGGTCGGCGTGGTGCTCGCCTTCCTCATCGGGCTCCTGTCGCTGCGCGTGCGGGCGATCTTCTACGCCATGATCACGCTCGCGGTGGCCTCCGCCTTCCTCATCCTCGCGACCCAGTTCTCCGAATATACGGGCGGCGAGGACGGCCGCTCCTTCTCGGTGCCGCAGGTGCTGCGGCCGGGCTACCGGCTCCTGGACCAGCCGGTCTTCGGCACGGTGATCAACGGCCGCGTGCTCGCCTATTACCTGGTCTTCGCCATGGCGGTGACGCTGTTCCTGCTGGCCCTCAGGGTGGTCAACTCGCCCTTCGGCCGGGTGCTCCAGGCGATCCGCGAGAACGACATGCGCGCCGAGGCGCTCGGCTATCGCGTGGTCTACTACCGCACCGTCGCCAATTGCCTCGCCGCCGGCATGGCCGTGCTCGCGGGCGCCATGAGTGCGATCTGGCTGCGCTATACCGGCCCCGACACGACGCTCTCCTTCGCCATCATGCTCGACATCCTGCTGATGGTGGTGATCGGCGGCATGGGCACGCTCTATGGCGCGGTGGTGGGGGCGACCCTGTTCATCGTGGCGCAGAACTACCTCCAGAAGCTGATGGGCACCGCCTCCGCCGCGACCGAGGGCCTGCCGCTGCTGCCGAAGCTGCTGCATCCCGACCGCTGGCTGCTGCTGCTCGGAATCCTCTTCGTGCTCAGCGTCTATTTCTTCCCGACGGGGATCGTCGGACGGCTCCGCGGCAAGTCTGGCTGATCCGTCGCAGCCGGCTCCGCAGCGGGCCGGGAACCAGAGGCCGCCACGCGGGTTTTCCGGGCATCGCATTTCCAAGGAGGATCGTGGCGATGAACTGGGACCGCGTCGAAGGCAACTGGAAGCAGCTCAAGGGCAACATCAAGGAGCAGTGGGGCAAGCTGACGGACGACGACCTCGACGTCATCGCCGGCCGCCGCGACCAGCTCGAGGGCAAGCTCCAGGAGCGCTACGGCTACGCCAAGGACCAGGCGAGCAGCGAGATCGACACCTGGTACAACAGCCGCAACTGGCTGCCCTGATCCCTCCCGACCGAGAAGTAGGCCTCTGGTCCACGTCCGTGGCAGGAGCGTCCAAGCCCGTCAGGCTCGCCTGGCGGGCTTTTCGCATTTCACGACCAGGGTTTGTTAATCAACCGGTCCTATGACACCACATCGGACTTGACGCGCGGCTGATAAATGATAAATATCCAAAATCATCAGTCGTAATTCAAAAGGTATCATGACCAACCGGGCCCGCTTCACCGCCGACGAGACGCGCGAGCGCATCCTGGCTGTCGCCGAGGAGCACTTCCGGCGCGTCGGCTATGCCAAGACGGCGATTGCGGACCTCGCGGGCGAGCTCGGCATGAGCCCGGCGAACGTCTACCGGTTCTTCCCCTCCAAGTCGGCCATCTGCGAGGAGATTGCCCGGCGGCTGCTGGACACCTGCAACGAGGTGCTCAGGGAGATCGCGAGTGAGCGCAGCGTTCCGGCCGAGGAGCGTCTCACGCGGATGACCATGACGCTGCACCAGTTCAACAAGTCCCAGTTCTTCGACGAGCGCCGGCTCTACGACATGGTGGAAGCCGCCATGACCGAGAACTGGCACGTGGTCAAAGCGCATCTCGAGACCCTCGTCGCCCTCTTCGCCGAGGTGATCCGCGACGGCATGGCGGCCGGCGTCTTCGTCGTCCGGGATCCGGTCGAGGCCGCGCTCTCCTTCAAGCAGTGCCACGCCAGCGTTTTTCATCCGACCCTGATCGCCCATTGCGCACTCGACAGCGACCTCGACGCACAGACGAGCCGCCTGACCCAGTTCGCCATCCGCGCCCTGAAAGCCTGAGGACCACGTCATGTCCATCGCTACCGGCTCTCGCCTCTTTCCCGCCCTGGCCAGCGGCCTGATCGCCCTGGCGCTCGCCGCTTGCACCGACGGCAACGCCCGCACCGACGCCAAGCCCGAGGATGCGGCTCCGCGCGCCGTCCGCGCCGAGACGGTGGTGTTCAAGCCGCGGGTGCGCGAGCGCAGCTTCGTCGGCACGGTACGGCCGCGCATCGAGAGCGATCTCAGCTTCCGGGTGAACGGCAAGGTGTCGGAGCGTCTGGTCCAGCAGGGCCAGCGTGTCGTGCAGGGCCAGCCCCTCGCCCGGCTCGACGCGATCGACCTCAACCTGCAGATGCAGCAGTCGGTGGCCGAACTCCAGGCGGCGGAGGTCAACCTCGCCGCGTCGGTCGCCCAGGACAAGCGGACCCAGGACCTGCGCGCCGCCGGCTGGGCGACCCAGGCCACCCTCGACACCCAGCTCGCCAAGACCGCGGACGCCCGCAGCCGCGTCGACCGCGCCAAGCGTGCCCTCGACCTCGCCGCCAACCAGCTCGCCTATGCGACGCTGGTCGCCGACAGCGACGGCATCGTCACCGCCACTCTGGTCGAGCCCGGCCAGGTGGTGCTGTCGGGCACGGCCATCGTGCGTCTGGCCCGCTCCGGCGAGCGCGAGGCCGTGGTGGCCATTCCCGAGGCGCTGATGGAAGACGTGCGGCGGTCCACGTCCGCCCGGGTCTCCCTGTGGTCGAACGCCGAGAAGACCTATCCCGCCACCCTGCGCGAACTCGCCGCTTCGGCCGATGTCGCAACCCGGACCTTCCAGGCCCGATACACCATTCAGGACGCCGACGACGGCGTGGTCATCGGTATGACCGCGACCGTCACGGCTGGCGAGCCCGCGTCCGCCCGCGTGGCTCGCCTCCCCATCTCCGCGCTCTACTCGGAAGGGCGCGGCACCTCGGTCTTCGTCGTCGACGAGGCCTCCGGCAAGCTGACGCTGAAGCCGGTGACCGTCGCCGGCTACGACGGCCGCGACGTGCTCATCTCCGAGGGCATCTCGGACGGCGAGAAGGTCGTGACGCTCGGCGTGCACAAGCTCGATGCGAGCCAGCGCGTGCGCATCGTCGACGGCCGCTGAGCCCATTCCCCGAATACGACGGTCCGCCCGGCCCGTCGGCATCACTCGACCCGACCCTCCCGAGCGGAGCGACGACCCATGTCCGCCCACGACAGCCACGATCCGCACCTGACGAAGGGAAACTGGTCCCACTGGGCCGTGACCCACCGCCCGCTGGTCCTCTTCGCCATCCTCATCGTCATCGTGAGCGGAGTGATCTCCTACATGCGGCTCGGGCAGGCGGAGGATCCCTCCTTCACCATCAAGGTGGTGACGATCACCATCGCCTGGCCGGGCGCCACCGCCCAGGAGATGCAGGACCAGGTGGCCGAACGGATCGAGAAGAAGCTGCAGGAACTGCCCTATTTCGACAAGGCGCAGACCTACACGAAGCCCGGCTTCTCGGCGATCCAGATGACTTTCCGGGACAACACGCCGCCCCGCGACGTGGCGCAGCTGTTCTACCAAGTGCGGAAGAAGCTCGACGACCTGAAGTCCGACCTGCCGAGCGGCGTGGTCGGCCCCGCCGTCAACGACGAGTTCGGCGACGTCGACTCGGTGCTCTACACCCTGACCGGCGACGGCGCCTCCTATGCGGACCTCAAGGCCATCGCCGAGCGGCTGAAGAGCCACATGCTGCGGGTGCCGAACGTCACCAAGGTCAACATCTACGGCGCCCAGGACGAGCGCATCTTCGTCGAGTTCAGCCACGCCAAGCTGGCGACCCTCGGCGTTTCCGTCTCCACCATCTTCGACAGCCTGCAGAAGCAGAATGCCGTGACGCCCGCCGGCACGATCGACACCGGCTCGGCCCGCATCCCGCTGCGCGTCACCGGCGCCCTCGACGGGGTGGAGGCGGTGGCCGCCATTCCCGTCGACGTCAACGGCCGCATCTTCCGGCTCGGTGACATCGCCACGATCTCGCGCGGCTTCGTCGACCCGCCCACCTACCTGATCCGCCAGGAAGGCCAGCAGGCGCTGCTCGTGGGCGTCGTCATGCAGAAGGGCGCCAACATCACGGCCCTCGGCGAGGAGCTGGACAGGGCCCGCGAGTCGTTCCGCGCCCAGCTTCCGGTGGGCATCGAAATGGGCCAGATCGCCGACCAGCCGCACGTGGTCCGCGAGGCGGTGTCCGAGTTCAAGACCTCTTTCGTCGAGGCGCTGGCCATCGTGCTCTTCGTCTCCTTCGTCTCCCTCGGCCTGCGGACCGGCATCATCGTCGCGCTGTCGGTGCCGCTGGTGCTCGCGGTCGTCTTCACGGTCATGTACCTGATCGGCATCGACCTGCACCGCATCTCGCTGGGGGCGCTGATCATCGCGCTCGGCCTCCTGGTCGACGACGCCATCATCGCGGTCGAGATGATGGTGGTGAAGATGGAGCAGGGCTGGGACCGCATCTCGGCGGCCGCCTATGCCTGGACCTCCACGGCCTTCCCCATGCTGACGGGCACGCTCGTCACCGCCATCGGCTTCCTCCCCGTCGGGCTCGCCAATTCCTCGACCGGTGAATATGCCGGATCGATCTTCTGGGTCGTCGGTCTGGCGCTGATCGTCTCCTGGTTCGTGGCGGTGCTGTTCACGCCCTATCTCGGCTACGTGATGCTGCCGGATTTCCGGGCCCTCGAGGAGCGCAAGTACCAGCGCGCCGTGAAGCGGGCGGAGAAGCGCGGAAAGCCGATCCCGCCGAAGCCGGACCACACCGACGCTCACGCGCTCTACAACACGCCGACCTACCAGATGCTGCGCCGTGTCGTGCGCTGGTCGATCGACCACAAGATCATGGTGGTCCTCGCCACCGTGGCCATCTTCGCCGGCTCGCTCGTCGCCTTCACCCGCGTGCAGCAGCAGTTCTTCCCGATCTCCGGCCGCCTGGAGCTCTTCTTCGAGATGCGCCAGCCGCAGGGCTCGTCGATTTCCGCATCGCTGGACACCGCCAAGCGCGCCGAGGCCCTGCTCAAGGGCGACGACGACATCCGCACCTTCACGACCTATGTCGGCCAGGGCAGCCCGCGCTTCTGGCTCGGCCTCAACCCGCAGCTGCCGGACGAATCCTTCTCGCAGATCGTCATCCAGGCGAAGACGCTGGAGGGCCGCGAGCGGGTCAAGGCGCGGCTGGAGAAGGCCTTGGCGGAGGGCGCCCTGTCGGAAGCCCGCGTCCGCATCGACCGCTTCAGCTTCGGCCCGCCGGTCGGCTTCCCGGTCCAGTTCCGCGTCGTCGGCAGCGAGACGCAGGCGGTCCGCGACCTCGCCGTCAAGGTGCGCGAGATCATGCGCGCCAATCCCAACACCCGTGATCCGCATCTCGACTGGAACGAGCAGTCGCCGTCCGTCAGGCTCGTGGTGGACCAGGACCGCGCCCGCTCCCTCGGGCTCAACGTGCAGGACGTCGCCCAGACCCTGCAGACCCTTCTGACCGGCGTGACCGTGACGACCATGCGCGACCGCACGGAGAAGGTCGAGATCGTCGCCCGTGCCGTTCCGAACGAGCGCGTCGATCTCGGCCGCATCGGCGACCTCACGATCATCGCCCGCGGCGGCGTGCCCGTGCCGCTCGCCCAGGTGGCCCGCATGGAGTTCAACCAGGAAGACCCGATCCTCTGGCGGCGGAATCGCGAGCTGTCGATCACGGTGAGGGCGGACGTGACCGACGGCATCCAGCCGGCGGTGGTGTCGGGCCAGGTCGAGGAGGCGCTCAAGGACCTCAAGGCCTCGCTGCCGCCCGGCCTGCGCATCGAGGTGGGCGGCTCGGTGGAGGAATCGAGCAAGGCCAACGCCTCGCTCGCAGCGCTCTTCCCCGTCATGGCACTGGGCATGCTGACCGTGCTGATGATCCAGCTCCAGTCCTTCTCGCGGCTGCTGCTGGTCTTCTGCACGGCGCCGCTGGGGCTGATCGGCGCCTCGCTCGGCCTCAACCTGCTCAACGCACCCTTCGGCTTCGTCGCCCTGCTCGGCCTCATCGCCCTCGCCGGCATGATCATGCGCAACACGGTCATCCTCGTGCAGCAGATCGACGAGAACCGGGAGGAGGGCCTGTCGCTGTACGACGCCATCGTCGAGGCGACCGTCCACCGCTCGCGCCCGGTGGTGCTCACGGCCATGGCCGCCATCCTCGCGATGGTCCCGCTGGCGCGCTCGCTGTTCTGGGGGCCGATGGCGATCACCATCGGCGGCGGCCTCTTCGCCGCGACGCTCCTGACCATCCTGTTCCTGCCGGCGCTCTATGCCCTCTGGTTCCGCGTGCGGAAGCCCGAGCCGAAGGCCGATGCCTCGGCCGACGTCACCACGCCGCCCGCGGGCGCCCTGCCGCTCGCCGCGGAATGACCGCGGCGATCGCCGGCATGGTCTGGTCTGCCGCCCGTCAGGGCGCGAAGATCAGGAAGACGTAGGTCGCGAAGAGCACGAGGTGCACGAGGCCCGCCAGGATGTTCGTGCGCCCGCCGCCGAAGGTGACGATGCTGACGCCGAAGGTGAGCACCAGCAGGACGACGTGGCTGCTGTCGAGGCCGAGGCTGAGGGGCTGGGCGAGGACGATCGCCACGGCGCCGACCGCCGGGATCGTCAGTCCGATCGTGGCGAGCGATGAGCCGAGGGCGAGATTGATGCTCTTCTGCAGCTGATTGCGGCGCGCGGCGCGCAGGGCCGCGAGGCTTTCCGGCAGCAGCACCATCATCGCCACCAGCAGGCCGATCACGCTGATCGGCGCGCCGATCGCCGCGACACCGATCTTCACCGTCTCGGCGAAGTGCTTGGCGAGCAGAACGACGCTGACGAGCGCCGCGAGCAGCAGCAAGACGCTCGTCGCCACCTCCCGATTGGAGGGCATGTGGGCGTTGTCGTCCGGCGTCGACAGGCCGTCGTCGGACAGGAAGTAGTCCCGGTGGCGGACCGTCTGCACGTAGAGAAACATGCCGTAGAGCACGACGGTGATGGCGGCGATGAAGGCGAGCTGGACGATGGCGTAGGCGCCGCCCGGCGCGCTGGTCGTATAGTTCGGCAGGATGAGGGTGAGCGTCGCCAGCGGCATCAGCACGACGAGATAGGCGCGGGCGCCGGAGATGTGGAAGCCCTGCTCGCCGTGGCGCAGGCCGCCGAGGACGATGCAGAGGCCGACCAGTCCGTTGCACACCACCATGATCACCCCGAGGATCGTGTCGCGGGCAAGCGTCGGCGAGCCGTCGCCCGCGAGCATGATGGAGATGATCAGCGAGACCTCGATCACCATGACCGCGATGGTCAGCACGAGCGTGCCGTAGGGCTCGCCGGTGCGGTGTGCGACGACGTCGGCATGGTGGACGGCGGCGAAGACGGCGGCGCCGAGGATGGCGAACTCGACCACAGGCCAGACGGTCGCCGAGGCGGGGACGGACTGTACGAGACCCGGGAAGGCTGTGGCCAGAACCGCGACCGAAAGAGCGACGAGGGGAGTGACGAAGGCGGTCGGGTGGCGTCTGGCCGGCATGCATCCTGTCCGTGTGCTGAAAGGGAGCCGGCTCAGCTCGACCGGCGGCCCTTACCAACGCACGATGCCGGGAATCGATACCGTCGAAGAGATGCGGCGCGTCGCCGCTGGTCAGTCGCCGGCTGCTGCGCGCATCGCCGCGATGTCCGCGAGCGAGGGCAGGCTCGCCTCGTTGCCGAGGTGCTGGATGGAGTGCGCCGAAGCCGCGCGTGCGAAGCGGAAGTGGTCCTCCCACTCGCCCTCGGGGTTGGCGAGATAGGCGTAGCAGTAGGCGCCGTGGAAGATGTCGCCCGCACCGTTGGTGTCGACGACCTTGCTGCGGGGCACCTTCAGCGCGGCCATCTCGCGCTTCTCACCCGTCGCGTCGATCCAGACGATGCCACGCTCGCCCAGGGTGACGGCGCCGATGCGGCAGCCGCGGGCATGGAGATAGGTCAGCATCTCGGTGGGCGTGAGCTCCATCTGCTCGCAGAGGCGCTCGGCCACCACGGCCACGTCGATGAACTCGAGGAGCTCCTCGGTGTTGGAGCGCAGGCCCCCGCCGTCCAGCGAGGTCAGGATGCCCTTCTCGCGGCAGGCCTTCGCATAGGCGATGGCGGCGTCGGGCTGGTGGCCGTCGAGATGCAGCACGCGGCACCCATCCAGATAGAGCGTCGGAAAGGGATGCAGATAGGCGTCGTCGCGGGCGCGGACGATCGCGCGCTTGCCGTTGTTGGGAATGACGAAGGACAGCGAGGAGCGCTTCACCGGCCGGGGATGGAGGTTCACCTCGTAGCGGGCGGCCATGTCGGAGAACATGCGCCCGAGCCAGTCGTTGGCGTGGGAGGTGAGGAGGTCCGGCCTCACCCCGAGCTTGGCGCAGGCGAAGGCGGCGGTGACGGCGTTGCCGCCGAAGGAGACCGAATAGTCCTTCGCGACCACCTTGTCGTCGCCCGTGGGAATGGTGTCCGCCAGGAGCGTGACGTCGATGTAGGTCTGTCCGATGAAGAGTGCGTCCATGCCCGATGCTCCCAGGTCTTTCCGGCCAATCTGTGGTCGGGGACCAACCCGGGCGACCCCGCTCCGGGTTCCATGCGGCGGGAGTAGGCGGGCATGTGGGCGCCAGCGCTCAGAGAAAATCCTCGCGCAGGGGCGTGAAGGTGTCGACGAGTTCTCCGGCCTCCAGCGCGAGGACGGAATGGACGACGTCGGTCGGCACGATGAAGCTGTCGCCGGCGGAGAGGGTCGCGGTGCGCTCGCCGATCGTCACCGCGAAACGGCCGCTGGCGACGAGCGTGCACTGGATGTGCCGATGGTGGTGCGGCGCCCCGACGGCGCCCTTCTCGAAGACGACGCGCACCATCATCACGCTCTCGTCGTAGGTGAGGATCTTGCGTTTCACGCCGCCGCCGAGATCGGTCCAGGGCGCCTCGCCGTCGGTGAGGAAGATGTCGGTGCCCCGGCTCATCGCAGCGCCCCCATCGGCACCATGTCCATGTCGGTGAAGTCCTGGTTGTCGCCGCCCATGGCCCAGATGAACGAATAGGCCGAGGTGCCGCAGCCGGAATGGATCGACCAGGGCGGCGAGATGATGGCCTGCTCGTTCCCGACCACGAGGTGGCGCGTCTCCTCCGGCTCGCCCATGAGGTGGAGGACGCGGGCGTCGGTGCCGAGCCCGAAATAGAGATAGGCCTCGCAGCGCCTGTCGTGAACGTGGCTCGGCATGGTGTTCCAGACGTTGCCGGGCTTCAGCGTCGTCAGGCCCATGACGAGCTGGCACGACTCGACGCGGCCGGGGATGATGTACTGCCTGAGGGTGCGGGTGTTGGCCTGCTCCTGGCTGCCGAGTTCGAGGGCGTTGGCGTCCGCCTCGCGCACCAGCACCGTGCGATGGCGGGCGTGGGCCGGGGTCGAGAACAGGTAGAACTTCGCCGGCTCACCGGCATCGTCCGACTCGAAGCTCACCGTGCCGGTGCCCATGGCGACATAGAGCATGTCGCGCGGGGCGAGGGGGAACGCTTCGCCGTCGCAGACGACGCGGCCGGGGCCGCCGATGTTGCAGATGCCGAGCTCGCGCCGGGCGAGGAAGGTCGCCTGCCCCAGCGCCTTGTGGGTCTCCAGCGCGAGGGGACCTGCCACCGGCATGGCGCCGCCGATGACGATGCGGTCGACATGGCTGTAGGTGAGCTCCACCGTGTCGGGGCGGAACAGCTCCTCGACGAGGAATTGGGCGCGGAGCGCGGTGGTGTCGTACTGCCTCGCGGCTTGCGGGTGCGAGGCCTGGCGGACGGCGATGGGCATGGCGAACCTTTCGGCGGACGGTCAGCGGAAGAGGGCGGGGAGCCAGAGCGAGAAGGCGGGCACGTAGGTGATCAGCAGCAGGACCGCGACCGAGGCGCCGTAGAAGGGCCAGATGGTCTTCATGCTCTCGCCGATCGACACCTTGCCGATGGCGCAGGCGACGAACTGCACCGATCCCACCGGCGGCGTGTTGAGGCCGATGCCGGCATTGAGGATCAGGATCACCCCGAAATGGATGGGGTCGACGCCGAAGGCCTTCACCACCGGCAGCAGGATGGGCGTGAGGATGATGATCATCGGCGCCATGTCCATGAAGGTGCCGAGGAAGAGCAGGATGACGTTGATCAGCAGCAGCATCATCACGGGGTCGTCGGTGATGCTCTTCATGAAGGCGACGGTCTGGGCCGGCACCTGCAGGAAGGCCATGAGCCAGCCGAAGGCGGCTGCCGTGCCGATGACGAGCAGGACCATGGCCGTGGTGCGCACGGCGCCGAGCGTCGCCTCGACGAAGTCGGTCCAGCTCAGCTGGCGATAGACGAGGACGGTGACGAAGAGGGCATAGACCACCGCGACGCAGGAGCTCTCGGTGGCGGTGAAGACGCCCGAGCGGACGCCGCCGAAGATGATGGCGATGAGGATGAGGCCGGGTGCCGCCACGACGAGAGCGCGCGTCACCATCAGCCAGCCGGGGAAGGTTCCGGTGGGATAGCCGCGCCGGCGCGCGACCACATAGGCGGCGATCATGAGTGCGCCCGCCAGCATCAGGCCGGGCACGATGCCTGCGGTGAAGAGGTCGGCGATGGACAGGTTTCCGCCCGCCGCCAGCGAATAGATGATCATGTTGTGGGAGGGCGGGATCAGCAGCGCGATGATCGCCGCATTGGCCGTGACGTTGACGGCGTAGTCGGCGTCGTAGCCGCGCTTCACCATCTGCGGGATCATCAGGCCGCCAACCGCCGAGGCGTCCGCCACGGCCGAGCCGGAAATGCCACCGAACATGGTGGAGGTGAGCACGTTCACCTGGCCGAGGCCGCCGCGCAGGTGGCCGACGAGGGCGGCGGCGAAGGCGATCAGCCGTTCGGCGATGCCGCCGCGGATCATCAGGTCGCCGGAATAAATGAAGAACGGGATCGCCATCATGGCGAAGGCGTTCATGCCGGAATTCATCTGCTGGAAGACGACGACCGGCGGCACGTCCATCCACAGGACGGTCGCGAGGGAGGCGACGCCGAGGCAGAAGGCGATCGGCATGCCGATGAGGAGCAGCAGCGCGAAGGTGCCGAAGAGAATGGCGAGTTCCATGGGATGCGTGCTTCCGCTCAGATCTCTTGGGCGACGGGCAGGGTCTCGTCGGTTCCGGTGATCACCATCAGCAGGCGTTCCGCCGAGAACAGCGTGATCAGCGCGCCGCCCACCGCGATGGGGACGTAGTCCCAGCCCTGGCTGATGCCGATCATCGGCGTCATGGCGCTCCAGGTGCCGGCGGCGAGCTGGGTGCCGAAGCCGAGCATGGCGAGTCCGAAGCCGATGAGCAGGACCTCGGTGATGAGCTTGAGCACGAAGCGCAGCGGCGGCGGCGAGGCGGCGAGGCCGATCTCGAAGCCGATATGCCCGCGCTCGCGGACGCCCGTGGCGGCGCCCAGCAGGATGAACCAGCTCATCAGCAGCAGAACGGCCGGCTCGGTCCAGGTGGGCGTGTCGTTGAGGACGTAGCGGCCGAAGATGCTCCAGAAGACCAGGACCGTCATGAGCACGAGCCCCACGCCCGCGACGAGGAGCGCGGCGCGGCTGAGCACGGCCGTGACGGGGCGCATACGGGAAACGAGGGCGTGCATCGGCAGGGGCTTTCGCCGGAGAGGCGGATGGGTGGACCCGCCGCCCCGGGGCGGCGGGCCGACGTGCGGCACGTGGGGCGTCAGGTGACCGCCTGGATGCGCGCCACCAGTTCCTTCATCTTCGCGTCGGTGACGAAACGGTCGTAGACCGGCTTCATCGCGTCGATGAAAGGCTGCTTCTCGACGGTGTTGATCACCGCGCCGCCGGCGCGCACCTTGGCCTCCGAGGCCTTTTCGCGGGCGTCCCAGAGCTCGCGCATCTTCGCCACCGATTCCTTCGCGGCGGCCCGGACCAGCGCCTGGTCGGCGGCGTTGAACTTGTCGAAGGAGCGCTTCGACATGACCAGCACCTCGGGGCTGAGCGAGTGCTCGGTAAGCGAGTAGTACTTGGCGACCTCGAAGTGGCGGGTCGATTCGTAGCTCGGCCAGTTGTTCTCGGCGCCGTCGATGACGCCGGTCTGCAAGCTGGTGAAGACCTCGCCGAAGGGCATGGGCGTCGCGTTGGCGCCGAGCGCCTGGACGAGGGCGACGAACATGTCCGACTGCTGGACGCGGATCTTCATGCCGCGCATGTCGGCCGGCGTCGTGATGGCGCGCTTGGAATTGTAGAAGGAGCGCGAACCCGAATCGTAGAAGGCGAGGCCGACGAGGCCATGGGCGGAGAAGTCGCCGAGGATCTGGTCGCCGATCGCGCCGTCCATCACCGTGCGCATGTGGGCGACGGAGCGGAAGATGAAGGGCAGGGAGGGGATGTTGGTGGAGGCGATGAGATTGTTGAACGGCGCCATGTTGATGCGGTTCATGTCGATGACGCCGAACCGGGTCTGGTCGATCGTGTCCTTCTCCTGGCCGAGCTGGGCGGAGTGGAAGACGTTGATCTTGATGCGGCCGTTGGTGCGCTGCTCGAGGAGCTGGCCCATGAATTTGACGGCTTCGATGGTCGGATAGCCGTCGGGGTGGATGTCGGTCGATCGCAGGGTGACGGTGGCCTGCGCGGCTGCAGGGCGGCCGAGAACGGCGGGGCCGGCGACGAGGGCGCCGGCGGTGGACACGAAGGTGCGGCGTGTCAGCATGGAGATCCTCCCGGGTGGAAACGGAGTTCCCTTCTTGGTGGGGAACGTTTCGACCGGAGCCTTGCGAAATGCGGGCTTCCCGGTCGTGGCCAAGTCTAGTATGCACTTGTATGGAAGTTCAAGAGGAAACGGGGCGACCGTAACGATGACCATCGCACTCCTCGAAACATCCCCGCCGCGCATGCAGGAGAGCGCTGCCGCGCGGGTCGAGCGCGAATTGCGCGCCAGCATCATCGACCTGACCATCCGGCCGGGTGAGAGGCTGTCGGAATCGGAGATCGCCGAACGCTTCCAGGTGTCGCGGCAGCCGGTGCGCGAAGCCTTCATCGCGCTGATGCGGCAGGGCCTGGTGGACGTGCAGCCGCAGCGCGGGACGGTGGTGGTGAAGCTGTCGGTCCGGCGCATGCTGGATGCCCGGTTCATCCGCGAGGCGATCGAGGTCGCCATCGTGCGGCGCGCCTGCGAGCGGTTCGACGCCCATTACCGGGATCGCGCGGCCTCGCTGATCGAGGCCCAGGAGACCGCGGCGCGGGCCGGGGACCATCTCGGCTTCCAGCGCCTCGACAGCCTGTTCCACATCACCCTCGCCGAGGGAGCCGACTGCGCCGAGGCCTGGAGCGCGGTGGAGATGCAGAAGGCGCACATGGATCGCGTCTGCGCCCTGACGTTGCACTCACCCGGCTCGATGGGCCCTCTGGTGGACCAGCACCGGGCGATCCTGAACGCCATCGAGGACGGCGACGGGGAGCGTGCGGTGGCGGCGATGAGCCATCACCTGTCCGAGATCCTCCGGGCGGTGGCGGGGCTGGATCTCGCCCACGCCGAACTCTTCGAATAGCGGGATATCAGCGCCCGGTCGCCCGCTCTCGCGTAGGATGGGAGCCGGCCGGCGGGGGTGCCGGGATCGACGATCCCCAGGACCGGGGCGCCTGCGGCAGCGCCTGACGGCGGCGGCCGAAGAAGCGCTGGAACAGCGCGGCGGAGCCGAGGATCAGCGCCATGCCGATCAGCCAGGTGACCGTGACCGCGCGGCGATCCAGGCAAAGGTGAAGGGTTCGGGGGGAAAGCCCGGAACGGTGCCATAGCTCGACGCACCGGCGCCCACCGTGTCGACCACGGCATAGGCCACCAGCGAAAAGATCGACCACATGGCGGCGCCGACCAGGGCTCCCCACCAGACGATCCGTGTCATCGCGCCGTTCCTCCCCTGCCAAGTCCCGTGAAAACGGTCGGGCTGCATGTGGGGTTCCCGCCCGGCGGCGCAAGGGTCAGGCGGTCAGCGGAAGAGCCTGTCGAGGAAGCCGCCGCCCGGCTGGGGGCGCACCACGGCGCTGCGGTCCTCGGCCTCGGCGGGTCGCTGCGGGCGGCGCTGCCCGCCGGGCTCCACCCGCGACATGCTCATGGGTTGGTCGATGGTCTCGCCGGGCAGAATGCGGCCGGGAGCATCGTAGGACCGCCAGTTTCCGGGCAGGTCGACGATGGTCTGGCCGCGATGGGCCTCCGCCATCACCCTGTTCCAGACGTCGACGGGCAGGCCGCCGCCGGTCAGCCGCCGCGTCGGCGTGCCGTCGTCGTTGCCGAGCCAGACGCCTGCGACGAAGCGTCCCGTGTACCCGACGAACCAGGCGTCGCGGAACTCCTGGCTGGTGCCGGTCTTGCCGGCGACGATCCAGCCCGGCAGGCGTACCGTGCGCGCCGTGCCGGAGACCGTCGTCTGGTTCATCATGGCGTTCATCATGGCGACGTGGCGGGGCTCGACCACCTGCCCGTTGTTCATCGGCTGGCGCTGGAAGAGCACGCGGCCGTTGGTGGTGCGGATGCGCGTGATGACGTGGGGGATGACGCCCGTGCCGCCATTGGCGAAGGGCGCATAGGCGCCGACGAGCTCGAGCACGCTCACCTCGGAGGTGCCGAGCGCGATGGAGGGATTGGCGGCAAGCGCCGAGCCGATGCCGAGCTTCTGGGCGGTGCGCACGACGGCGCGCGGGCCGACCTCCTGGCCGAGGCGGACGGCCACCGTGTTCAGCGACGAGGCGAGGGCCGTCGTCAGGCTGACCTCGCCGCGATAGTCGCGGGTGTAGTTCTCCGGCCGCCAGCCGGCGACGGCGACGGGGGCGTCGTTGCGTGTCGTGTCGGGCGTCAGGCCACGCTCGAGGGCGGCGAGATAGACGAAGGGCTTGAAGGCCGAACCCGGTTGCCGGCGGGCGGCGACCGCGCGGTTGAACTGGCTCTGGGCATAGTCGCGGCCACCGACGAGGGCGCGCACGGCGCCGTCGCGGTCGAGCACGACCACGGCGCCCTGGCCGACTCCGTAACGCTGGCCGCCACGTGTGAGAGCCTCGACGAGGGCCGCCTCGGCGGCCTGCTGCACCGGGCCGACGATGGTGGTCTCGACCGTCAGGTCGGTCTCGACCTTGCCGACATAGTCGTCGATCAGGTCCATGATCCAGTCGGCGACATAGTTGATGGAGCCGCCGGGAATGGCTCTGCTCGCCTGGGCCGGGTTGGAGCGGGCGGTGCGCGCCTGCGCCTCGGTGATGTAGCCCTGGTCGGCCATGGCGGCGAGCACGAGCTGGGCGCGCGCCTGCGCGGCTTCCGGGTTGCGGGTCGGGGCGAGGCGGGAGGGCGCCTTGACGAGGCCCGCGATGACCGCCGCCTCCTGGAGCGTCAGGGCGGTGGCGGGCTTGTCGTAGTAGCGGCGGGCGGCGGCCTCGATGCCATATGCGCCGGCGCCGAAATAGACGCGGTTCAGGTAGAGCTCGAGGATCTGGTCCTTGGAGTAGTTGTGCTCCAGCCAGAGGGCGAGCAGGGCCTCCTGCACCTTGCGGCCGAGGGTGCGGTCGGGGTTGAGGAACAGGTTCTTGGCGAGCTGCTGGCTGAGCGTCGAGCCGCCCTGCTGGACGCCCCTGTTGGTGAGGTTGGTCACGACGGCGCGGGCGAGGCCCACCACGTCGAGGCCGAAATGGGAGTAGAACCGCCGGTCCTCGATGGCGATGAGCGCCTGGGAGACGTGTTTCGGCAGGCTTTTCAGCTGGATCGCGGCGCCGCCGGTATCGCCGCGGTTGGCGAGCTCGGTGCCGTCGGCGGCGAGGATGGCGATGTTCGGCGGCCGCGGCGGCACCTCGAGCGTGTGGGTCGGCGGCAGGTGGGCGGCATACCAGGCGACGATGCCGGCGACGATGATGAGACCCCAGATGGAGAGGGTCGCGCCCCAGATGACCAGCGTGCCGAAGAAGCCCCTGCGCTTGCGGCGGCGCGGCTTGTCGTCCCGATCGCGGGGGCCCGGCACCGGACGGCGGCCGCGGGGAGGCTCGTCGTCCTCGACGGCCTCGTGGCGACGGGTCCGGGCGGGTTTCGGCGGCTTCGGCGGTTCGGCGACGCGCACCCAGGGACGATCCTCGCGCGTGGCGCGCAGGTCCGCTCCCCCGCGTCCCGTGCCGAAGCTCGGTTCGATCCGCTCGCCCTTGCCGCCGCGCCGCGCCATGCCCCGCCTGGTCCGCCCCCTCGTGTGCTGATGCCTCTCCTCAGGGGTAAAGCCGGCGCCATGAAGGGGGGGTTAAGGCGATTTTGCGGAGGGCCTTCATCGTTCGGCAGGGTTAACGGGTAGCGTCTGGATGGGTATGGGTGCCCTGCCCAAAGCCGGTGCGTCCTTCGAGGCTCGGGCTTTGCCCTCGCTCCTCAGGATGAGGATCGAGGTGACCTGCATCAGCGTGCCGGGCCGCGCACTGATTCCCGCGCCTTGCGACCGGAGTGCCATCCACCGCCCTCCTCATCCTGGGGTGCGAGCGCAGCAAGCCTCGAAGGACGCACTTCAGGTCTGCAATCCTCACCACGGCCTTTTATGGCCGGTCAGCGCGCGGCCTCGTCCTCCAGCACGCCGGTGAGGACCTTGCGGATCGCCGTCTGGCGCTGGGCCGACTGGATCTTCGCCCCCATCAAGTCGGTGACGTAGAACACGTCGACGGCGCGCTCGCCGAAGGTGGCGACATAGGCGGAGGCGATATTGAGGCTGTGGCGCGAGAGTGCCGAGGTGAGGTCGTGCAGGAGGCCGGGGCGGTCGAGTCCGGAGACCTCGATCACCGTGTAGCGCGTCGACCAGGTGTTGTTGATGGCGACGTCCGGCGCGATGCGGAAGGTGCGCGAGCGGTGGCGTGCCGGGGATTTCTTGGCGGCGGCGGCCACGGCTTCGCCCACCTTCATCTCGCCGCGCAGGGCCTTCTCGATGGCGTCGGCGATGCGTCCGGCGCGGCGCTCCTCGTCCTCGTCGCGGTCGAAGGCGCGGGTGATGGAGATCGTGTCGAGGGCGAGCCCGTCGGTGGTGGTATAGATCTGCGCGCCGACGATGTTGGCGCCCGTCGCGGCGCAGGCCCCGGCGATGATGGAGAGAAGCCGCGGGTGGTCGGGGGCGAGCACGGTCAGGTG
>LNFH01000359.1 GCA_001464235.1 Rhizobiales bacterium Ga0077556
CCGGGCTCGTAGCGCGGCAGGAAGCGCCAGGGGCCGTAGTCGAAGCTCTCGCCGGTGACCACCATGTTGTCGGTGTTGAGCACGCCGTGGACGAAGCCCGCGGCCATCCATTCACCGGCGAGCGCGCCGGTCGCCCGGGAGACCGCTGCGAGCAGGGCAGGGGCCTCCTTCGCCACGTCGCCGCCGCGGGCCGCCTGCGGGTGGTAGTGCCGGATGCAATGGGCGACGAGGGTCGCGATGCCGTCGGCGTCGTTATAGGCGAGGCAGCGCTGGAAGGTGCCGAAACGCACGTGGCTGTGCGACAGGCGCACCATCACCGCCGAGCGGGTCGGCGAGGGCTCGTCGCCGCGCATCAGCTGCTCGCCGGTCTCGATGAGCGAGAAGGTCTTGGACGTATAGACCCCGAAGGCCTCCAGGAGCGAGGACGCCAGCACCTCGCGCACGCCGCCCTTGAGGGTCAGGCGCCCGTCGCCGGAGCGCGAATAGGGCGTCTGCCCCGAGCCCTTGGTGCCGAGGTCGAGGAGGCGCCCCTCGCCGTCGATCAGCTGTCCCGCGAGGAAGCCGCGACCGTCGCCGATGTCGGGGTTGTAGGACCGGAACTGGTGGCCGTGATAGCGCAGCGCCAGCGGCTTCGGAAAAGTGTCGGGCAGCGGCTCGAACTTGCCGAAATGGGCGATCCACTGGTCGTCGGTGAGCGCGCCGAGCCCCACCGCCTCGGCCCAGCGCTGGTTGCGGAAGCGCAGGATGTGCTGGGGAAACGTTGCCGGCGCGACGACATCGTAGAAGCTGGGGCCGAGGTCGGCGTGGGCGGTGGAGGGGCGATAGGTCATGGTGGACATCAAGCGCTCGGCGGCGGGGAAAGGTCCAATGCGGGGTGTGAAGTGAAGGCCCCACCCCGGCCCTCCCCGCTTCCGCGGGGAGGGGGAAGAGGCGTCGCGTCTTCCCTTGCGCGGCAGGGCGAGGCGGACGGTTGAGGGTCGGACGGGACGTCATAGTCCCCCTCTCCGCGCGCAGCGCGGGGAGGGTACGGGTGGGGCTTTCGCTCACGCCGCGGCGGCTTCGCCGTGCAGGTCCTTCACCACCTCGGCCAGCATCTCGTAGGAGCGCACGCGCTTGCCGTGGTCGAAGATGGCGGAGGCGACCATCACCTCGTCGACGCCCGTCTGGGTGACGAACTGCTTCAGGCCGCGGCGCACCGTCTCCGGCGATCCGACGAAGGAGAACTGCAGCATGCGCGAGGCCTGCGCCTTCTCCATCGGGCTCCAGAAGGTCTCGATGTCGTCGATCGGCGGCGGCAGGAGGCCGCGCTGCCCTCGGAAGATGCCGGCGGCGCGCTGCTGCGCCGAGGTGAAGAGATGCCGCGCCTCCTCGTCGGTGGGCGCCAGGAAGACGTTGCAGCCGGCCATGGCGTAGGACGCCGCCTGCTGCTCGGAGGGCGTGAACTTCGCCCGGTAGATGGTCAGCGCCTGCATCAGCGCGTCGGGGGCGAAATGCGAGGCGAAGGCGTAGGGAAGCCCCAGCATGGCGGCGAGCTGCGCGCCGAAGGTCGAGGAGCCGAGGATCCACAGCGGCACCTCGGTGCCGGCCCCCGGCACCGCCTGGATCGCCTGGCCGGGCTGGGCCGGGGCGAGGAAGGCCTGCAGTTCCAGCACATCCTGCGGGAAATTGTCGGAGTCCATCGGATCGACGCGTAGCGCCCGCATGGTGCGCTGGTCCGTTCCAGGCGCGCGTCCCAGCCCGAGGTCGATGCGGCCGGGGAACAGGCTCTCCAGCGTGCCGAACTGCTCGGCGATCACCATGGGCGCGTGGTTCGGCAGCATGATGCCGCCGGCACCGACGCGAATCCGGCGCGTCGCGGCCGCCACCTGGCCGATGACGACCGCCGTCGCCGCGCTGGCGATGCCGGTCATGTTGTGATGCTCGGCGAGCCAATAGCGGTTGTAGCCGAGCCGGTCGGCATGGCCGGCGAGGTCGATCGTGTTGCGCAGCGCGTCTCCGGGGGTCTTGCCCTCCGGCACGGGCGCGAGGTCGAGGATGGAGAACAGGGTCATGGCGTCATCCGGGGTCAAGGGCCGGGGTCAGGCCCCCCAAGATAGGCATTTGCCGCGGGATGGCGAGGGCAGGGGGCAGCGGATCAGCCCTGCTCGGGCTCTGGTTAGGGACTTGCCCCTCACCCTCACCCTCTCCCCGCAGGCGGGGAGAGGGAGACTTCGTCGTCCAGTTCCGTCCAATAGCGGGATGCCAAGCCCATCCGGTTCCACATGAGGCTCGAGGCTGGTGCCCCCTCTCCCCGCTCGCGGGGAGAGGGAAGGGTGAGGGGCAGCAGAACACCCTCCCATCGGTGGTTTCAGCCCTGCTCGGGCGCACCGAGCTGGCTGAGCGCCTCATGCACGACGTCCGCCTTGTGGCGCAGGTGCTCGCGCATCAGCGTCGACAGCGCCGCGCCGTCTCGCTTTCGAAGCGCCGCCATCATCCGCTCGTGGTCCTCGATGGCCTCGGCCCAGCGCTCCGGCGTCTTCCGGGCGACGAAGCGCACCGCGTGGATGCGCACCATCAGGTTCTGGTAGAGGGCCGCAAGGGTCGCATTGCCGGCGATGCGGAAGATCTCCTCGTGGATGCGCCGGTTCAGGCTGGAATAGGGCACCCATTCGCCGCGCTGCCAGTGGCCGACCATCTCGCCATGCATCGTCTCGAGGCGGGCGAGGTCATCGGGGCCCATGCGGGCGCAGGCGAGCTCGCCGGCCAGCGCCTCCAGCATCCCCATGATGGGGAAGAGCTCCTCCACCGCCTCGGGCGCGATGCGGGCGACGCGGGCGCCGCGGTTGGGGGTGAGGTCGACGAGGCCTTCCGCGGCGAGCACCTTCAGCGCCTCGCGCAACGGCGTGCGCGAGACGCCGAAGAGATCGCAGAGGTCGGGCTCGGAGATCTTGTCGCCGGCCTTCAGCGTGCCCTCGACGATCATGTCGCGCAGCCGGCCGGTCAGCTCGGTGGCGAGCGAGCGGCGGGCGATCAGCGGATGCTCGTTCATCGGCGCCCCCGGTCCGAACCCTCTCCCCTCGTGGGAGAGGGTGCCGCCGTCAGGCGGCGGGTGAGGGGGCCATGTCCGACTGTCCCATGTTGCCGCATGCCCGTCTCCTCCGCACAAAACCCCTCACCCGGCTGCTCCGCAGCCACCCTCTCCCACGAGGGGAGAGGGTCTGCGGAAGCTCACGCAGCCTTGGCGCTGCCCTCGCGCTTCGTCTCCGCGAGATAGGCCATGGCCTGCGTCACGCCCCCGGCCTTGTGCGGCACCCCGGCGAGGCCGAGGCCCATCTCGACGCCGCCCAGCGTGCCGATGAGCGTCAGGTCGTTGATGTCGCCGAGATGGCCGATGCGGAAGACCTTCTTCGCCACCTTCGACAGGCCGGTGCCGAGCGACATGTCGAAGGCGTCGAGGATCACCGAGCGCAACCGGTCGGCGTCGTGTCCCTCGGGCATCACCACCGCGGTCAGCACGGGCGAGAAATGCTTCGGGTTGGTGCAGAGGTTTTCCAGCCCCCAGGCCGCCACCGCCCGGCGCGTCGCCTCGCCGTGGCGCAGGTGGCGGGCAGCATCTGGATGGCTTCGTCGAGGCCGTAGAGCAGGTTGGTCGCGGGCGTATAGGGGAAGTAGCCGGACTTGCCGGCGGCGATCATCTCCTCCCAGCCCCAGAAGCTCTTCGGCAGGCGCGAGGCCTTCGAGGCCGCCAGCGCCTTCTCCGACACCGCGTTGAAGGAGAGGCCGGGGGGGAGCATCAGGCCCTTCTGCGAGCCGGCGACGGTGACGTCGACGCCCCACTCGTCGTGGCGATAGTCGACCGAGGCGAGCGAGGAGATGGTGTCGACCATCAGCAGCGCCGGATGGCCCGCGGCGTCGATCGCCTTCCGCACCTCGTCGATGCGCGAGGTCGAGCCCGTCGAGGTCTCGTTGTGGACGACGCAGACCGCCTTGAACGCATGCGCCTTGTCCTCGCGCAGCGCCGCCTCGATGGCGGCGACGTCGGCGCCCGCGCGCCAGTCGGAGGGGATGAAGGTCGTCTCGACGCCGAGCTTGCCGGCCATGGTCTTCCACAGCGTGGCGAAATGGCCCGTCTCGACCATCAGCACCTTGTCGCCCGGCGACAGCGTGTTGGCGAGCGCTGCCTCCCAGGCGCCCGTGCCCGAGGCCGGATAGATGACGACGTGACCGCGGGTCTTGAAGATCGAGCGCATGCCGTCGAGGACGCGCAGGCCGAGCTTGCCGAAATCGGGGCCGCGATGGTCGATCGTCTGCCGGGCGATGGCGCTGAGGATCCGCTCCGGAACGGGCGAGGGGCCGGGGATCTGCAGGAAGTGGCGGCCCGCGACGCGGGGGGCATTGGTGGCCATCGGGGTCTCCTCGGGACAGGGCGGCGCCGGTTCTCGGGCTCGGCCTCTTGCCAGAATGAATAATGAATGCAAAATTCAAGTCAAGGGAATGCTTGCGATCCGGTCCCGGCAGTGAGGCTGCACAGACGTAGTGCGTCCTTCGAGGCTCGCTGTCGCTCGCACCTCAGGATGAGGGTGGTTGTGCATGGCAGGACCGGTGTCGAACCGGATGCCGCTG
>LNFH01000360.1 GCA_001464235.1 Rhizobiales bacterium Ga0077556
GACGACGCTTCCCTCCGGCCTGACGGTCGTGACGGACGCCATGCCCCATCTGAAGACCGCCTCGATCCAGGTGACCTTCGGCGTCGGCGGCCGCGACGAGCGGCCCGACGAGCACGGCATCAGCCACCTGCTCGAGCACATGGCCTTCAAGGGCACCACGAAGCGCACGCCCCGTGGCCTCGCCGAGGAGATCGAGGCCGTCGGCGGCGACCTCAACGCCGCCACCGCCTCCGAGAACACCTCGTACTATGCGAAGGTGCTGGGCGAGGACCTGCCGGTCGCCATCGACATCCTCTCCGACATCCTCACCGACCCGCAGTTCCATCCGGCGGAGCTGGTGAAGGAGAAGAACGTCATCGTCCAGGAGATCGGCGCCACCGAGGACGACCCTGACGACGTCGTCGTCGACCACTTCATCGCCGAGGCCTATCCGGGCCAGCCGCTGGGGCGCACCATCCTCGGCACGCCGCAGGCGGTGCGCGCCGCGACCCCCGACAAGCTGCGCGCCTATATGGGCCGCTCCTACGCCGCCCCGCGCGCCGTGGTGGCCGCGGCCGGCGCCGTCGACCACGACCGCGTCGTCGACGCCATCGCCCGCGCCTTCGAGACCCTGCCGCAGGAGGCGCCGCCCGCCTGCGAGGGGGCCCGCTATGCCGGCGGCGCCACCACCATCGCCCGGCCGCTGGAGCAGACCAATCTCGTCTTCGGTTTCGAGGGCATGAGCTACCGCGATCCCGACATCTACGCCGTCGGCGTCTTCAACAACCTGCTCGGCGGCGGGCTCTCCTCGCGCCTTTTCCAGGACGTGCGCGAGGACAGGGGGCTCTGCTACGAGATCCACTCCTTCCACTGGTCCTACAACGACACCGGTGTCTTCGGCATTTCCGCCGGCACCGACCCGGCCGATGCCGTCGACCTCTTCAACCTCACCATGGACGTGCTCAACGCCACGGTCGACGGGGCGAGCGAGGCCGAGGTCGGGCGGGCCAAGGCGCAGATGAAGGTCGGCCTCCTCGGAGCCCTCGAAAGCTCATCCTCGCGCACCGACCAGATGGCGCGGCAGGTGCTCGTCTTCGGCCGCACGCTCGACCTCGAGGAGATCGCGGCGAAGATCGACGCCGTCACTGTCGAGGACGCCCGCGCGGCCGGCGCAAGGCTGGTGCGCTCCTCGCCCATGACCTTTGCCGCCATCGGGCCCAAGCGCGGGCTGGACAAGGTGCGGAAGCTGGCCGAACAATTCCGGTCGACATGAATCCGACGCCCAAGGCTCCCATCCGCCGCTCGCCTCCGGGACGGCCCCTCTCCCTGTTGCGGGCGGTGGGGCTGGCCTATGCCGCGCCGGAGCCGGTGGTCGGGCCGAAGGTGAGCCTGCGCATGCCCGACATGGGCGACTACGACGCCTGGGCGCGGCTTCGCGACGCGAGCCGCCGCTTCCTCGTGCCGTGGGAGCCCGCCTGGCCGCCGGACGACCTCACCCGCACCGCCTTCCGCCGCCGCATCGCCCGCTACCGTCAGGACTGGCGCGACGACCAGGGCTACGCCTTTTTCCTGCATCGCAAGGAGGACGGCGCGCTCGTCGGCGGCCTGACGCTCACCAACGTGCGCCGCGGCGTCGCCCAGACCGTCTCGCTCGGCTACTGGATGGGCGAGGCCTTCGCCGGCCAGGGCTACATGAGCGCCGGCGTCCGCGCGGTGATCCCCTATGCCTTCGGCGTGCTCGGCTTCCGCCGCGTCGAGGCGGCCTGCGTGCCACAGAACGCCGCCTCGGTCGGGTTGCTGGAGCGCGTCGGCTTCACTCGCGAGGGCCTTGCCCGGCAGTATCTTTGCATCAACGGCACGTGGACCGACCACGCGCTCTATGCCTTCGTGCAGGGCGACCGGCTCGGCTGAGCCTGCGTCTCAGTCGACGATGAAGAGCTTCGCGCCCTTCGGCGCCTGCGACCGGTGCGCCTCCGCGCCGTCCGCCACCTGGTAGCTCATGCCGGGCGTCAGGACGAAGACCCGGCCGTCCTCCAGCGTCGTCTCGAGTTCGCCCTCGAGGCAGAAGAGCACGTGGCCCTTCGAGCACCAGTGGTCCGACACGTAGCCGGCCGAGTACTCCACCATGCGCACGCGGATGGCGTTGCCCTCGGGGCCGAAATGCCGCGTGCGCCACAGCGCCTCGCCCACCTCGCCGGCATGGCGCGTCGGCTCCACGGTGGACCAGTCGACCGTGCCGAAGGGGATGTCGGACATCTTCATGGGGCGGCCCGGATCAGAACAGGTGGATGAGGCCCGGCTTCAGGAGCCCGATGGCCGAGAAGGCGATGCCGACGATGCCGAGGCCGCCGGCCAGGAAGGCCAGCGCCATGGCGCCCGTCACCACCGCGGCGGACGCGAGCACGATGGCGATCTGGAAGGCCGCCGAGGAGATTTCGAAGTCGTGGTAGCGCTTGTAGGAGACGTCGCGCTTCTTCTCGGCCGCCTGGGCGCGGGCGGAAAGCTGGCGCCGGCCCTCGTTGGTCTCCGGCTCGTTGTCCCAGCGGGCGGCGCGGCCCTGCCAGGTCTCGATCTGCCGGGTCATGGCGGCCTTGGCCGCCTCGTCGGTCACGGCGTTGCGGGTGATCGTCATGTCCTCGGCGGCCGTCGTCACCGCCGTCATGCGGATGGTCTTCGCCTGGAAGAAGGCCCACAGGTTCGAGGCCTCCACGTTGGCGTTCAGCGCGTCGGTCTGCGAACTCTTCGCGGCGGTCTCGGCGAGCGCCAGGAAGAGGGCGAGGACGGCGATCAGCAGGGCGATCTTCTTGTTCGACGGGTCGATATGGCCGTGACCGGACATGGGTGATTCCTCAGGGGAAGGGCGCTTTCGAGGCTTTGCCCGGTGCGGCGTTCCGGCGCAAGGGGGCACGAACGCCACCGCACTTTTGCCGAACGGCGGTGAACCGATTAAGACAGCCCTCATGACCATCTGGGGAAAACTGGCGGGGGCCGCCGCGGGCTTCATGCTGGGCGGGCCGATCGGCGCGCTGCTGGGTGCGCTCGCCGGCCATTTCATCGTCGACGAGGGCCTGCTCGCGCCCGATCAGGGGCCGCCGCTGCAGTCGGTGGTCTTCACCATCGGCCTCATCGCGCTGGCCGCCAAGATGGCGAAGGCCGACGGCGTGGTGACACGCGACGAGGTCGCCGCCTTCCGTCGCCTCGTGTCGGTGGCGCCCGAGGACGAGGCCCACGTCTCCCGCCTCTTCGATCTCGCCAAGCAGAGCACCGCCGGCTTCGACGCCTATGCCCGCCAGCTCGCCCAGCTCCTGAAGGACGAGCCGGACACCCTGGAGGACCTGGTCGACGGCCTCTTCGGCATCGCCACCGCCGACGGCGCCGTCCATGCCGACGAACGCGCCTATCTCGCCGAGGTCGCCGCCATCTTCGGCCTGTCCGAGCCGGCCTTTGCCCGCATTGAGGCCCGCCACGTCGTCGCCGGCCCGCGCGACCCCTACCGCGTCCTCGGCATCGCCCCGGATGCCGCCGACGGCGAGATCAAGCAGGCCTGGCGCGCCCTCGTGCACCAGTATCACCCGGACCGTCTCATCGGCCGCGGGGTGCCGGCGGAGTTCGTCGCCATCGCGACGGGCAAGATGGCGGCTATCAACGAGGCCTACGACGTGCTGCGCCGGGCGAGGGGCTTCGCATGAGCGGGTCCTGCGACCACGACCACCATCACGACGACGGCCCGCTGGAGCGGCCCGATTCGCCCTGGGCGAGCGGCCTCGCGCTCTCGCCGAACCACGACGAGCGCCGCGCGCCCGTCGACATCCTGATGATGCACTATACCGGCATGCAGGACGGCATGGCCGCGCTCCACCGGCTCTGCGACCCGAACCCGCCGCGGGTGTCGGCCCACTACGTCGTCTTCGAGGACGGCGAGATCGTCCAGTGCGTCGCCGAGGGCCGCCGCGCCTGGCATGCGGGAGCCGGTTCCTGGCAGGGGAGGGAGGACGTCAACTCCCGCTCCATCGGCATCGAGATCGTCAATCCCGGCCACGAATTCGGCTACCGGCCCTTCCCCGAGGCGCAGGTCGCCGCCGTGATCAACCTGTCGCGCGACATCCTCACCCGCCATGCCATTCCGCCCATGGGGGTCCTCGCCCATTCCGACACGGCGCCGGGCCGCAAGCAGGACCCCGGCGAGCTCTTCCCCTGGGCGCGCCTCGCGGACGAGGGCGTCGGCCTCTGGGTGCCGCCGGCCCCGCTCCAGCCCGGCCCGACCTATCGCCGCGGCGAGGAGGGCCCGCCGGTCCAGGCGCTGCAGGCGCTCTTCGCCATGGCCGGCTACGGGATCCAGGTGACCGGCGTCTTCGATGCCGCGACCGAGGCGGTCGTCACCGCCTTCCAGCGCCACTGGCGGCAGGAGAAGGTGGACGGTGTCGCCGATGCCTCGACGCTCCGGACCCTGCGCGACCTCCTCGCCGCGCGCTGACCGGCTTGCCAGGGCGCGCCGCCCGCGGGAGGCTCGGCCCATGCGCCTCGCCCTCCTCCTCGCCGCCCTCATCGTGCCGCTGCCGGCGGCGGCTGAGACCGGCCTGCCGGAGGGCTTCGTCCACCTCGCCGAGGTCGCGCCGACCATCCGCCAGGACATCCGCTATGCCGGCGCGCGCAACTTCCTCGGCCGCCCCGTCGCCTTCTACCTCGCCGGCGAATGCATCCTCACCCGCCGCGCCGCCGAGGCGCTCTCCCGGGCGCAGGCGGAGATCGCGCCGCGCGGGCTGACCCTCGTCGTCTGGGACTGCTACCGGCCCGCCGGGGCGGTCGCCGACATGATGGCCTGGACGCGCGATGCGGCCGACCAGCGGATGAAGGCGATCTTCTACCCGTCCGTCGACAAGGCCCGCCTGTCGCTGGACGGCTATCTCTCCTCGCGCTCCACCCATTCCCGCGGCTCGACCGTCGACCTCGGCATCGCCCGCGTCGGCGCGGTGCCCGGGAGCGCGTCCGGCGCCTGCACCGCGGCGACCGGCCAGCGCCTCGACGACGGCGTGCTCGATTTCGGCACGTCCTACGACTGCTTCGATCCGCGCGCCCATGTGCGCGCGCCCGGCATCGGCCGCGAGGCCGCCGCCAACCGCGCCATGCTGGCCTCCTTGATGCAGCGCAATGGCTTCCGCGCCTATGCCAAGGAATGGTGGCACTTCCAGCTCGTGCACGAGCCCTTTCCCGGCCGCAGTTTCGATTTTCCCGTCATGCGGCGGGGGCAGAGGTGACCTGATACGGTCGCTGGCGGGGAACGCCGGCGCTCCCGCTGCATTGTTGGAGGGCTACTGGAGGCTGACCCATGACCGACGTCCGAACCGCCACTCCCGAAACCGACCGCACCGGCCACTCGCTCGGCGCGCATCTCGTGCCGCTCCGTCGCAACTGGGGCTGGCTGATGGGCGCCGGCATCGCGCTCATCGCCCTCGGCCTGTTCGGCCTCGTCGCCGCCAACCTCTTCACCGTGGTCAGCACCCTGTCCTTCGGCGCCATGATGCTGGTCGCCGGCGGCGTGCTGCTCTTCGATTCCTTCCGCCGTGACGGCTGGCAGAGCCGGCTGGCGATGATCGCCATCGGTCTCCTCTACATCGCCACCGGCGCGCTGGTCTTCTTCAATCCGCTGCAGGCGGTCGTCGCCCTGACGCTGGTCTGCGCCGCCATGCTGGTGGCCGTCGGGCTGCTGCGAATCATCACCGCCTTCCACATGCGCCCGCTCGTCGTCTGGGGCTGGGTGCTCGCCTCCGGCATGGTCTCGCTGCTGCTCGGCCTGTTCATCTTCGTGCAGCTGCCGCAGGCCGCGCCCTGGGTGCTCGGCACCTTCCTCGCCGTGGAGCTGATCTTCCAGGGTTGGTCCTATGTCTTCCTCGCCCGCGCCATCCGCTCCACCTTCGACGGCGTGCATCCCAAGCCGATCGCCTGACGCGGCCGGCATGGTCACCAAATCCTTGCCGGAAACCGTTTCTTAACGGCCGTTCGCGTTAATGAGGCGTTGACGACACGAGGCCCGCGGACAGGCCCGACGGGCCGTGATCGTCACCGACGCCCGTGATGCCATGCCGGTCCGCAGCGAGCCGCCGATCCCCACGCCCCCGACGCGCGCCCCGCGCGCGTGGACGGTGCGGGACTGCCGCCCGTCCGACCGCCGGTCTCGCTCCGTCGGCGCGGCGCGCGGGAGGATCGGCATGACGGCTTTGGGCGGCATGGGAGGCACGGGCGATACGTCTCGGCACGTGCCCGTGCTGCTGGCCGAGGTCGTCGCCGCGCTTTCGCCCGCCGACGGCCAAGTCATCATCGACGGCACCTTCGGCGCCGGCGGCTACACCCGCGCCCTGCTCGACGCCGCCGACACCCGCATCCTCGCCATCGACCGCGATCCCACCGCCATCGCCGGCGGTTCCGCGATGGTGGACGCCTTCGCCGGCCGTCTGACCCTCGTCCACGACCGCTTCGCCCGCCTCGACGCCGTC
Source organism: Rhizobiales bacterium Ga0077556 (assembly GCA_001464235.1). Classification (GTDB taxonomy): domain Bacteria; phylum Pseudomonadota; class Alphaproteobacteria; order Rhizobiales; family Phreatobacteraceae; genus Phreatobacter. The sequence goes on from LNFH01000360.1 coordinate 6,471, forward strand.
GCGGCGGACTGCGGCCATGAGAGCGTCGACGGTGTCGTGCTCGACATCGGCGTCTCCTCCATGCAGATCGACGAGGCCGAGCGCGGCTTCTCCTTCCGCTTCGACGGTCCCCTCGACATGCGCATGGGCCGCGAGGGCGAGAGCGCCGCGGACCTCGTCGCCAGGCTCGAGGAAACCGCCCTCGCCAACCTCATCTACACCTATGGCGAGGAGCGCCTGTCGCGGCCCATCGCCAAGGCCATCGTCCGCGAGCGGGCCGTCGAGCCGATCGTCACCACCCGCCGCCTCGCCGACATCGTCGCCCGCGTCGTGCGCTCCAAGCCCGGCGACATCCATCCGGCGACCCGCACCTTCCAGGCGCTGCGCATCGCGGTGAACGACGAGCTCGGCGAGCTGGAAGCGGCGCTGGACGCCGCCGAGCGGGTGCTGAAGCCCGGCGGCCGCCTCGCCGTCGTCACCTTCCATTCGCTGGAGGACCGGATCGTCAAGCAGTTCCTCGTCGAGCGCTCAGGCCGGAGCCCCGCCGGCTCGCGTCACGCCCCGGCGAGCCGCCCGCCCGAGCCGACCTTCACCCTGATCACGCGCAAGGCGGTGGCGGCCTCCGAGGCCGAGAGCCGGGCTAATCCGCGCGCCCGCTCCGCCAAGCTGCGCGCCGCCGAGCGCACCGCCGCTAGTCCGAGGACCCGCTCATGATGCGCCTCCTCAACATCGTCGTGGTGGCGGCGCTCATCGTCGCGGCGGCCTATGTCTACCGCATCAAGTACGAGGCGACCCGCCACGCCGAGCAGGTCGCCAGGCTCCAGCTCGAGATCAAGCGCGAGCGTGAGACCATCGCCGCGCTGAAGGCCCAGTGGGCCCAGCTCAACAGCCCGGACCGGCTGCAGGCGCTGGCCGAGAAGCATTTGAGGCTGAGGCCCCTCGCCATCAATCAACTTCACGATCTCGCCGGCCTCCCCGACAAGCCCTACGTCGATCCCGATCCGATCGGCTCCATGCTGGAGGCCCTCGGCTCCGGCGCCGATCCCGTGGTGACCGGGTCGGTCCCCGGCATGCCGCTGCCGCAACGCCGCCCGGCCGGAGGCCGCTGATGTCCCCACGGCCCTCCTTCCTCATGCGTGTCCGCCACGCCCTCGCCTGGGTTCTCGCCGGCCCGCAGTCCGAGCGGCTGAAGAAGGCGAAGTCCCGCGTGCGCCTCGCCATGCTCGGCTTCGGCGCGCTCTATGCCGTCATCGCGGTCAGCCTCGTCCTCTACGTCGTGCGCTACGACCGCTCGGCCCAGTCCGGCGTGCGCAGCGCCGAGGCGGTCTCCTCCACCCGGCCTGACATCCTCGACCGCAACGGCGAGGTGCTCGCCACCGACGTGCGCGCCATCTCGCTCTATGCCGAGCCGAAGAAGCTCGCCGCCAGCTTCGACGTCGACGAGGCGACCGAGCTCCTGACCGCCGTGCTGCCGGACCTCGACCAGCGCGAGGTGCGCGAGCGCCTGCGCTCGGGCAAAGGCTTCGTCTGGCTGCGCCGCGAGATCACGCCCACCCAGCGCGACCAGATCCACCGCCTCGGCATTCCCGGTGTCGGCTTCCTGCGCGAGGCCAAGCGCACCTATCCGAACGGTCCGACGCTGTCGCACGTCCTCGGCATGGTGAACGTCGACAACCAGGGCCTCGGCGGCATCGAGCGCTACATCGACAACCAGGGCCTCGCCGAGCTGCACCGCGCCGGCTTCGTCACCGACCGCAACCAGGCGGCCGTGCAGCTCTCCATCGACCTGCGCGTCCAGCACGTGCTGCGTGACGAACTCGTCCAGGCGCACCAGAAGTTCCGCGCCAAGGCGGCGGCCGGCGTCATCGTCGACGTCAACACCGGCGAGATCCTCGCGCTCGCCTCGATCCCCGACTACGACCCGAACCGGCCCTCCACCGCAGCCGGCTTCGACCGTGCCAACCGCATCACCACCGGCGTCTACGAGATGGGCTCGGTCATGAAGTCGCTGACCACCGCCATGGCGCTGGATTCCGGCCGCTTCACCATCAACTCCACCCTCGACGCCCGCTTCCCCATGGCGGTCGGCCGCCATCAGGTGAAGGACTTCCACGCCCAGCGCCGCGTGCTGACCCTGCCCGAGGTCTTCACCTATTCCTCCAACATCGGCACCAGCCGCATGGCGCTGACCCTCGGCGGCGAGCACCAGCGCGCCTTCCTGCGCCGCCTCGGCCAGTTCGACCGCGTCGTCACCGAGATCGGCCCCTCCACCGCCCCGCTCGTGCCGCGCCGCTGGGCCGACATCACCGCGGCGACCGTCTCCTTCGGCCACGGCATGTCGGTCGCCCCGCTCCAGGCGGTGATGGGCACCGCGGCTCTCGTCAACGGCGGCCGTCTGATCCAGCCGACCTTCCTGCGCCGCACGCCGGAGGAGGCCAACGCCATCGCCCGCCAGGTCATCCGCCCCGAGACCTCGCAGGCCATGCGCTTCCTGATGCGCCTCAATTCGGAGCGCGGCTCGGGCCGCCGCGCCGAGGTCGACGGCTTCTATGTCGGCGGCAAGACCGGCACGTCGGAGAAGGTCATCGGCGGCCGCTACTCCAAGGACAAGCAGCTCAACTCCTTCATGGCGATCTTCCCCGCCGACCAGCCGCGCTACCTCCTCCTCGTCATGCTCGACGAGCCGCGCGGCATTCCGGAGACCCACGGCCTCGCCACCGCCGGCTTCAACGCCGCGCCCACCGCCGGCCGTGTCATCGCAAGGTCAGCGCCGCTCCTCGGGCTGCAGCCGCGCTTCGACATGCCGCCGGCCATGCAGGCGATCCAGGCGGGTTACCGGATGCCGGGGCGCTGAGGGCCGCATTGCCCCATCTCCGCCACAGTGCCTGCCGCTGATGTCCGCGAATCTGGAACGCCGCGCCCCATGCCGTCCCTCCCCCTGAAAGCCCTGCTCGCCGAGGATACGCCCCCGGGCCTCGCGGCCCACGCCGTCTCCGGCGTCACCGCCGACAGCCGGGCCGTCGCAGCCGGCACCCTCTTCTTCGCGCTGAAGGGCGAGAAGACCGACGGCATGGCCTATGCGCCCGCCGCCGCCGCCGCCGGGGCCGCCGCCGTCGTCACCGACAGGGCGGATGCGCCGGCCGAGGTCGCGGGCGTGCCCGTCGTCGCCGTCGCCAATGCCCGCTTGAGCCTGGCGCTCGCCGCGAGCCGCTTCCATCCGCGCCAGCCCGGCACCATCGCCGCCGTCACCGGCACCTCCGGCAAGACCTCCGTCGCCGCCTTCCTACGCCAGATATTCGCGGCCGAGGGCCACCCCGCAGCTTCCATCGGTACGGTCGGCGTGGTCCGCCCCTCCGGCGACGTCTATGGCGGGCTCACCACGCCCGACCCGGTGACGCTGCACGAGACCCTCGACACCCTCGCCGGCGAGGGCGTCACCCACGTCGCCTTCGAGGCCTCCTCCCACGGTCTCGACCAGCACCGCCTCGACGGCGTCCGCATCCAGGCGGCCGGCTTCACCAACCTGTCGCGCGACCACCTCGACTATCATCATACGTTCGAGGCCTACCGGGCGGCCAAGCTCCGCCTCTTCACCGACCTACTGCCGCCCGGCGGCACCGCCGTCGTCATGGCGGGCGAGGAGGGCGCGCCCTTCATCGCCGCGGCACGGGCGCGCGGCCAGACGCTCATCGTCATCGGCCGCGATCCGGCGCTCGCGGCCGGGGGCATCGCCATCCTCTCCGAGGTCATCGATGGCGCGGCGCAGAGGGTCGAGATCGAGGCCTTCGGCGCCCGCCACGCCATCCGCATTCCCCTCCTCGGCCGCTTCCAGGTCGACAATGCCCTCCTCGCCGCGGGCCTCGCCATCGGCTGCGGCGTCGCCCCCGCGCGCGCCTTCGCCGCCCTCTCCGGGCTCGAGGGTGCCAAGGGCCGCCTCGAATTCGTCGGCGCCAAGGACGGCGCGCCCGTCGTCGTCGATTATGCCCACAAGCCCGGCGCCCTGGAGACCGTTCTCGACGCCGCCCGGCCCTTCGCCACCGGGCGCCTCGTCGTCGTGGTCGGCTGCGGCGGCGACCGCGATCCCGGCAAGCGGCCGATGATGGGGCGCATTGCCGTCGAGAAGGCTGACCGCGTCATCGTCACCGACGACAATCCCCGCTCCGAGGACCCCGCCGCCATCCGCGCCGCGATCATGGCGGCGGCCCCCGGCGCCGAGGAGATCGGCGACCGCGCCGAGGCGATCCGCGCCGCCGTGCGTGATCTCGCAGCCGGCGACCTCCTCGTCATCGCCGGCAAGGGCCACGAGACCGGCCAGATCGTCGGGGCGGTCACGCTTCCCTTCTCCGACCACGCCGTCGCCGCCGCGGCGATCCGCGAATTTTCCACCCCCTCCGCCGTGAAAGGGCCGGCCGCATGAGCCAGCAGCCTCTGTGGACCACCGAAGCGCTGGCGCGCGCCATGGGCGGCCGCCTGGCCGGCGCGCCGGCCGCCACCGTCACCGACCTGTCCATCGACACCCGGACCCTCGCCGCGGGCGAGGCCTACATCGCCATCAAGGGCCACGCCCATGACGGCCACGCCTTCGTCCAGGCGGCGCTCGACAAGGGCGCGGCGGTCGCCGTGGTGTCGCAGGAATGGGCCGCGACCGCCCCACCCGGCGCCTATCTGGTCGTCGCCGATCCTCTGAAGGCGCTGGAGAAGTCCGGCATCGTCGCCCGCGCCCGCACGGCCGCGAAAATCCTCGCGGTCACCGGCTCCATCGGCAAGACCTCGACCAAGGAGGCGCTCGCCCACGTGCTCTCCCGCGAGGGGCGCACGCACGCGCCGCCGAAGAGCTTCAACAACCATATCGGTGTGCCTCTGACGCTCTCCCGCATGCCGGCGGGAAGCCAGTTCGGCGTCTTCGAGATCGGCATGAACCATGCCGGCGAGATCACGCCCCTGACGCGGATGGTGAAGCCCGACATCGCCGTCATCACCAACATCGAGGCCGTCCACATCGAGAACCTCGGCACGATCGAGGCCATCGCCGACGCCAAGGCTGAGATCTTCGCCGGTGTCGAGCACGGCGGCGCGGCGGTCCTGCCCCGCGACAGCCGTCATTTCGAGCGTCTCGCCCGCGCGGCGCGCGCCGCCGGCATCGAGACCATCGTCTCCTTCGGCGAGCACGAGGAGGCGGACGTGCGCCTGCTGCGCGTCGTCCTCGCCGCCGACTGCTCCACCGTCTATGCCCGGGTGATGGAGACCGACGTCACCTACAAGCTCGGCTCCCCCGGCCGCCACCTCGCCATGAACTCCCTCGCGGTCCTCGCCGCGGCAAAGCTCGCCGGCGCCGACCTCGCCGTCGCCGCCCTGACGCTCGGCGAGACGCGGGCCGTGGCCGGGCGCGGCGAGCGCACCCAGCGGCGGCTCGCCTCGGGCTCCTTCACCCTGCTCGACGAGAGCTACAACGCCAATCCGGTCTCGGTGCGGGCGGCGATCGCTGTCCTCGGCACCGCGCCGAAGGGCCCCGAGGGCCGCCGCATCGCCGTCCTCGGCGACATGCTGGAACTCGGGCCCGAGGGGCCGGCCCTCCACGCCGGCCTCGCCGAACCGCTGGACAAGGCCGGCATCGACCTCGTCTTCTGCTCCGGGCCGCTGATGGACAATCTGTGGAAGGCGCTGCCGCCGCACCGGCGCGGCGCCTGGACGGCGACGTCGGCCGAACTCGAGCCCCTGGTCATGCGCGCCCTCAGGGCGGGCGACGTCGCCATGGTCAAGGGCTCGCGCGGCAGCCTCATGGCGCCCGTGGTCGAGGCGCTGAAGCGCCGCTTCCCGCCGGTTCCCGCCGACGAGCACCAGGGCGTCGCCTGAGCGGTCGCGGCGGCGGACTTTGCGTCCGCCGCGCGGCAGGGCATATCGACATGAACCACACCGGGGGCGGCGGTGGTGATTCGCTTGCCGGCTTCGCGGCGCGACGGACGAAAGACGACGACAACGATGTTCGCCTTCCTTGCCGAATTCTCCGGCGTCTTCTCGCCGCTCAACATCTTCCGCTACATCACCTTCCGCACCGGCGGCGCCATCTTCACGGCGTTGATCTTCGTCTTTCTGTTCGGGCCCGGGCTGATCCAGCTCCTGCGCCTGAAGCAGGGGAAGGGCCAGCCGATCCGCGCCGACGGCCCCGAGACGCACCTCGCCAAGAAGGGCACGCCCACCATGGGCGGGCTGATGATCCTCTCCGGCCTCCTGGTCGCGACCCTGCTCTGGGCCAACCTGCGCAGCCCCTATGTCTGGATCCTGCTCTTCGTCCTGCTCGGCTTCGGCGCCATCGGCTTCTACGACGACTATCTCAAGGTGACGAAGCAGACCCATGCGGGCTTTTCCAGCAAGGCCCGCCTGGCCCTGGAATTCCTCATTGCCGGCCTCGCCGTCACCGCCGTGATGATGGTCACCCGCGAGCCGCTCAACACCTCGATCTTTTTCCCCTTCATCAAGGACCTGTCGATCAACATCGGCTACCTGATGATCCTGTTCGGGGCCTTCGTCATCGTCGGCTCCGGCAATGCGGTGAACCTCACCGACGGGCTCGACGGCCTCGCCATCGTGCCGGTGATGATCGCCGCCGGCACCTTCGGCGTCATCGCCTATCTCTCCGGCAACGCCTTCTTCGCCAACTACCTGCAGATCACCCACGTGCCCGGCACCGGCGAGATCATCGTCATCATCGGCGCGCTGATCGGCGCAGGGCTCGGATTCCTGTGGTTCAACGCCCCGCCGGCCCACATCTTCATGGGCGACACCGGCTCACTCGCCCTCGGCGGCCTCATCGGCACCATCGCCGTGGCGGTGAAGCATGAGATCGTCCTGCTGGTGGTGGGCGGCCTGTTCGTTCTCGAAGCCGTGTCGGTCATCGTCCAGGTCGTCTCCTTCAAGCTCACCGGCAAGCGCGTCTTCCGCATGGCGCCGATCCACCATCACTTCGAGAAGAAGGGCTGGTCGGAGCCGCAGGTGGTGGTCCGCTTCTGGATCATCGCCTTCGTCCTGGCGCTCGCCGGCCTGTCGACGCTGAAGCTGCGGTGACATGATCCCCGTCACCACCTTCAAGGGCGCCTCCGTCGCCGTCTTCGGGCTCGGCGGATCGGGCCTCGCCACCTGCGCGGCGTTGCGCGCGGGCGGCGCGCGCGTCATCGCCTGGGACGACAGCCCCGCCTCCCTGGCCAGGGCCGAGGCCGCCGGTCACGAGACCGCCGACCTCCGCCACATCGACTGGTCGGGCATCGCCGCCCTGGTGCTAGCCCCCGGCGTGCCGCTGACCCATCCGGTGCCGCACTGGAGCGTCGGCCTAGCCCGCGCCAACGGCGTCGAGGTGCTCGGCGACATCGAGCTCTTCTGCCGCGAGCGCCGGGCCACCGCGCCCCGCTCGCCCTTCGTCGCCATCACCGGCACCAACGGCAAGTCGACCACGACGGCGCTGATCACCCACATCCTCGCCGAGACCGGTCGCGATCCGCAGATGGGCGGCAATATCGGCACCGCCGTGCTGTCCCTCGCGCCCCCCGCCGCCGGGCGCAGCCACGTGGTGGAGTGCTCCTCCTTCCAGATCGACCTGACGCCCTCCATCGACCCCTCCGTCGGCATCTGCCTCAACGTCACGCCCGACCATCTCGACCGCCACGGCACCCTCGACCTCTATGCCGCCGTCAAGGAGCGCCTCGTCGCCGGCGTCCAGCCGGGCGGCACGGCGATCGTCGGCATCGATGACCGCCACAGCCAGGCCATGGCCGACCGCGCCGAGCGGGCAGGGCACCGCACCGTGCGCATCTCCATCCGCAACCCCGTCGCCGACGGGCTCTGCCTCGAGGGCGGAGACATCCTGCGCATGGAGGCCGGCGCCGTGGTCCGCCGCTTCTCCATCGCCGCCGCGGGGGCCCTGCGCGGCACCCACAACGCCCAGAACGCCATGGCCGCCTATGCCGCCTGCGAGGCGCTCGGCCTGTCCCACGAGGCCATCGTCCGGGCCATGCTGACCTTCCCCGGCCTCGCCCACCGCATGGAGCAGGTGGGGCGCATCGGCCGCGTGCTCTTCGTCAACGATTCCAAGGCGACCAACGCCGATTCTGCGGAGAAGGCCCTCGCCGCGTTCTCCGACGTCTACTGGATCGCCGGCGGCACCCCGAAGGAGGGTGGCATCGCCCCGCTCGCCCGCTTCTTCCCGCGCATCCGCAAGTCCTACCTGATCGGCAAGTCGGCGGCGGACTTCGCCGCAACCCTCGGCGATCATCCCCATGTGATCGCCGGCACCCTCGACCGGGCCGTGGCCCTGGCGGCGGCCGATGCCGCGGCCGATGGCGCCACCGACCCCGTCGTGTTGCTGTCGCCGGCCTGCGCCAGCTACGACCAGTTCCCGAATTTCGAGGTGCGCGGCACCGCCTTCCGCGACCTGGTGCTCGCCATGCCGGGGGTGATGAAGGCGTGAGCGGCTAGTCCGGCGCGATCAGCGGCAGGTCGGGGAAATAGGTCCGGTAGCGCTGGACGTCCCGCGTCAGGAGCTTGTAGCCCGCGACGGTGGCATGGGCGCCGATGAAGAAGTCCGGAAGCGGCGAGGTCTTCTGGCCGCCGCGGCGGCGATAATCGAGATATGCCTTGCCCGCTAGAAATGCTGCGTCGTAGGGCAGGGGCTCCCGAAGGAGAACGGTCGGCGGCAAAGCCACGTCTGCGTCCGCCTGTCGGCTGAACCTCTGGGAGACCTCGGCAAAGATGATCGGATTGATGACGAGCCGATAGCGGTCGCTCGCCTGCTCGAGCATGCGCGCTGACCAGGGCAACCAGCGCGAATCCGTCGTCAACACGTCGAGAAGGACATTGCTGTCGACCAGGATCACGCTTTGTCACTCCCCGCGTGTGAGGGCCATGATCTCGTCGGTCGTCATGTCGACATCGCCACGGCCCCGAAGATGGGCGACTAGTTTCGCGCCCCGCCCCAGCGGGACCTCGGTGTGAACCGGCACGATCCGCACGGCGGTGCCGTCGAATTCGAAGGTGACCTCGGTATCGGGCAGAAGACCCGCCTTCTCGCGGATGTCGGCAGGAATGGTGACCTGCCCCTTGGCCGTGACACGCATGGAGCACTCCTGTTCTTCGGAAAATCTAGGCCATTGCCCCCTCGGCGGCAATCGGGCCTCCCGCCCCCCGCGCAGTTAACGAAGCGTTGAGCGACGCCCTTTAGATTTCCTGAAAGCCGTTGCGCGGACGGCGTCACAGGAAACGGGGACGGGGCATGATCTCCAGGGCTGAACGCACGGCCTTCGGCGAGTGGTGGTGGACCGTCGACCGGCTGCTGCTCTCGGCGCTGTTCGGGCTGATGCTCGCCGGCATCGTCCTCTCGCTGGCCGCGTCCCCGGCCGTCGCCCACCGCATCGGCCTCGACACGTTCCATTTCGTCAACCGCCAGGTCTTCTTCCTCATCCCGGCGACCGCCGTCCTGATCGCGACCTCCTTCCTCTCGCCCTACTGGATCCGCCGCCTCGCCTTCGTCGCCTTCCTCGGCGCACTGGTGCTGGTGGTGGCGACGCTGTTCGTCGGCGCCGAGATCAAGGGCGCGCGGCGCTGGCTCAACTTCGCAGGCATCGGCCTGCAGCCGTCCGAGTTCCTCAAGCCCGCCTTCGTGGTGCTCGCCGCCTGGCTCTTCGCCGAGAGCGCCAAACGGCCGGAAATGCCGGCGAACCTCCTCGCCATGCTCTTGCTCGGGGCAACCGTGACGCCGCTCGTCCTCCAGCCCGACGTCGGCCAGACCTCGCTCATCATCGCCGTCTGGGCGGCGCTGTTCTTCATGGCCGGCATGCGCTGGCTCTGGGTGTTCGGCCTCGCCGGGGTGGGCGCCGCCGGCATCGCCGCCGCCTATTTCACCTTCCCCCACGTGCGTCGGCGCATCGACAAGTTCATGGAGCCAGGCACCTCCGACACCTTCCAGGTCGATGTCGCCATCGACGCCTTCCAGCAGGGCGGCTGGTTCGGCAAGGGCCCGGGCGAGGGCACGGTAAAGCGCATCATCCCCGACAGCCATACCGATTTCATCTTCGCCGTCGCGGCCGAGGAGTTCGGCGCGATCCTCTGCCTCGTCATCATCGCCCTCTTCGCCTTCGTGGTGCTGCGCTCGCTGAACCACGCGCTGAAGGACGAGGATCCGTTCTGCCGCTTCGCCGTCGCGGGCCTCGCCATGCTCTTCGGCCTCCAGAGCTGCATCAACCTCATGGTCAACCTGCACCTCATCCCGCCCAAGGGCATGACGCTGCCCTTCGTCTCCTACGGCGGCTCCTCGCTCATCGCGCTCGCCTTCGGCATGGGCATGCTCATCGCCCTGACGCGGCGGCGCCCCCGTGCCGAGACGCTCGCCGAACTCAGCCACTACCAGGCGAGCAGGGCCTGACATGCCGCAGCCCCTGATCCTCGTCTGCGCCGGCGGCACCGGCGGCCACCTCTTCCCGGCGGAAGCCCTGTCGGTGGCGCTCGCCGCCCGCGGCTGCCTCGTCGATCTCGTCACCGACGAGCGTGCCGAGAAATACGGCCGGGCCTTCCCCGCCCGCGCCACCCACATCGTCTCCTCCGCCACCATCGGCTCGAAGAACCCGATCGCCCTGGCAAAAGCCCTCCTCGCCCTCGGCGGCGGCTATCTCCACGCCCGCAAGATCGTCCGCGTGCTGAAGCCGGCGGCCGTCATCGGTTTCGGCGGCTATCCGACGCTGCCGCCCATGTTCGCGGCCATCCAGCTCGGCGTGCCCACCCTGATCCACGACCAGAACGCCGTGATGGGCCGGGCCAACCGCCAGCTCTCCGGCCGCGTCACCGCCATCGCCACCTCCTTCCCCGGCGTGCTCGACGGCAATCCGGCGCTCGCCGCCAAGGCGACCTTCACCGGCAATCCCGTCCGCCCGATGGTCATCGCCGCGGCGGCGACGCCCTACGACGCTCCGGTCGCCGGCGGGCCGTTCCGGCTCTGCGTCTTCGGCGGCAGCCAGGGCGCGCGGGTCATGAGCGAGATCCTGCCTGCAGCGCTCGAGCAGGTGGACGCGGCGCTGCGCTCCCGCATCCACCTCGTCCAGCAGGCGCGCGCCGAGGACCAGGCATCGGTCGAGGCCGCCTATGCCCGGCTCGGCGTCACTGCCGAGGTCGCGCCCTTCTTCGTCGACCTGCCGGACCGACTGGCGGGCGCCCATCTCGTCGTCGCCCGCTCTGGCGCCTCCACCGTGGCGGAACTCTCCGTCATCGGCCGGCCGTCCATTCTGGTGCCGTTGCCGCACGCCCTCGACCAGGACCAGCTGATGAATGCCGCGACGCTGGCCTCGGCGGGCGCTGCCACCGTGGTCAAGCAGGCGGACTTCACCCCCGCCTGGCTCGCCGGCGAACTCGCCCGGCTCCTCGCCGATCCCGCGCCGCTCGCCACTGCCGCCGCCGCCGCCCGCGCGCAGGGCCATGCCGATGCCGCCGACCGCCTCGCCGACCTGGTGATGAAGACCGCGGGGCAGGCATCGTGACGCGCCTTCAGGAAGGCCCCACCCGCACCCTCCCCGCGCTGCGCGCGGAAAGGGAGACTACGGCCTCCCGGGTCCCCGTCCGGCCTTTGCGCCGGGCGCGACGCTCGCAGCAGGTCGCCGCCGTCATAGTCCCCCTCTCCGCGCAGCGGGGAGGGTAAGGGTGGGGCCCTTTAGCCCTTAACCACCCAGCCCGCTTCCGTCCTTCATGCAGCCATCATTCTCCAGCTTCTGACCGCACCCTCCGAATCCGCAAGAAGACGCCCCATGAAACTGCCCCGCGACATCGGACCCATCCATTTCATCGGCATCGGCGGCATCGGCATGTCCGGCATCGCCGAGGTGCTGCTCAACCTCGGATACAAGGTGCAGGGGTCGGACGCCGCCGAGGGCTACACGATCAAGCGGCTGAAGGACCGGGGCGCCACCGTCACCATCGGCCATGCCGCCGAGAACCTCGGCGGGGCCGAGGTGGTCGTCGTCTCCACCGCCATCCGCAAGGACAATCCCGAGCTGGTCGCCGCCCGCGAGAGGCGCATCCCCGTCGTCCGCCGCGCCGAGATGCTGGCCGAGCTGATGCGGCTGAAGTCCTGCGTCGCCATCGCCGGCACCCACGGCAAGACCACCACCACCTCGATGGTTTCGACCCTGCTCGACGCCGGCGGCTTCGACCCGACCATCGTCAACGGCGGCATCATCAATGCGCTCGGCACCAATGCCCGTCTCGGCGCCGGCAACTGGATGGTGGTCGAGGCCGACGAGAGCGACGGCTCCTTCCTCAAGCTGCCGGCCGATGTCGCCATCGTCACCAACATCGATCCCGAGCACCTCGACCACTACGGCACCTTCGACGCGGTGAAGACCGCCTTCCGCTCCTTCATCGAGAACCTGCCGTTCTACGGCTTCGGCGTCATGTGCATCGACCATCCGGTGGTGCAGGACATGGTCGGTGCCATCGCCGACCGGCGGGTCGTCACCTATGGCGAGAACCCGCAGGCCGACGTGCGCCTCATCGACGTCGATCTCACCGGCGGCCAGTGCCGGTTCAAGGTCCAGTTCCGCGACCGGGCCGGCGTCCTCCTCGAGGAGATCGACGACCTCGTGCTGCCGATGCCCGGCCGCCACAACGCCCTCAACGCCACCGCCGCCATCGCGGTCGCGCGCGAACTCGGCATGGCCGGCCCGCAGATCCGCAAGGCCCTCGCCGGCTTCGGCGGCGTCAAGCGTCGCTTCACCCGCACCGGCGCGTGGAACGGTGCCACCATCTTCGACGATTACGGCCACCATCCCGTGGAGATCGCTGCGGTGCTGAAGGCGGCGCGCGCCTCCACTGACAGCCAGGTCATCGCCATCGTCCAGCCGCACCGCTACACGCGGCTCGCCTCCCTGTTCAACGAGTTCTGCACCTGCTTCAACGACGCCGACCACGTCATCGTCGCCGAGGTCTATGCCGCCGGCGAGCAGCCGATCCCCGGCGCCTCGCGTGACGACCTCGTCTCGGGCCTCAAGACGCGCGGCCACAAATCGGTGGTGGCGCTGGAGAGCCCGGCGCGCCTCGCCAGCCTGGTGGCCGGCGTGGCCAAGCCCGGCGACTACGTCATCTGCCTCGGCGCCGGCAACATCACGCAATGGGCCTACGCCCTGCCGGGCGAGCTCGAGGCCCTGGCGCGGGAGTGACCGTGTTCGACGACATCACGCCGCTGATCCGCAGCCTCGCGCCGGACCTTCGCGGGCGCCTCGCCGCCAACGAACCCCTGGCGCCGCTCACCTGGTTCCGCGTCGGCGGGCCGGCGCAGGTCCTCTTCACGCCCGAGGACGAGGCGGACCTCGCCTATCTCCTGTCACGGCTTCCAGCCGACATGCCGGTCATGCCGGTGGGGGTGGGCTCCAACCTCATCGTCCGTGACGGCGGCGTCGAGGGCGTCGTCGTGCGCCTCCGCCCCCGCGGCTTCGGCGAGGTGGCGGTGGAGGGCACGCGCATCACTGCCGGCGCCGTGGCCCCGGACAAGCGCGTGGCGGAGGCGGCCGCCGCCGCCGGCCTCGGCGGGCTCGAATTCTACTATGGCATTCCCGGCACCGTCGGCGGGGCGCTGACCATGAACGCCGGCGCCAATGGCGGCGAGACGAAGGACGTGCTGGTCGAGGCCCGCGCCGTCACCCGCGAGGGCGAGACGCTGGTCCTCTCCAACGCCGCGATGAACTTCGCCTACCGCAAGTCCGACGTCGGGCGCCCGGTGATCTTCACCGCCGCCATCTTCGAGGGCGTGCCGACCGACCCCGCGATCATCCGCGAGCGGATGGAGGCCGTGCAGCACCATCGCGAGACGGTGCAGCCCATCCGCGAGAAGACCGGTGGCTCCACCTTCAAGAACCCGCCGGGACACTCCGCCTGGAAGCTGATCGACGCCGCGGGCTGCCGCGGCCTGAGGCTCGGCGGCGCGCAGGTGTCCGAGATGCACTGCAACTTCCTCATCAACACCGGCACCGCCACCGCCGCCGACATCGAGGCGCTGGGCGAGGAGGTGCGCCGGCGGGTGAAGGAGACGAGCGGCGTCGAGCTGCACTGGGAGATCAAGCGCGTGGGGGTAAGCGGTAAGGCGTAAGACGCTTTACTGTAGGTCGAGGCGTCCCTATGTCTCACACGAGCGCGTCGCGTCAGGAGGACACCGTGTCGAAGGCTGGTCGAAAGGTGCATGTCTCCAAGCTCTCCTCGAAGAGCCAGACCGTGCTGCCGCGCGCCGTCCGCGACCACCTGAAGCTCGGTCCGGGCGACAAGGTCCGCTACGTGATCACCGACAAGGCGGTCATGATCGAGAAGGACGACGATCTGATCGACGATCCCTTCATCACCTTCACCGAATGGGCGAGCCCGGAGGACGACGCGGCCTATGCCGACCTCTGAGCCATTCAATACGCGCCCCGGCGCCATCGTCGTCGTCCCGTTTCCCTTCTCCGACCGACTGGCGGAGAAACGCCGCCCGGCCGTCGTGGTGTCGAGTGAACGGCTGGCGGCCATCGGCTTCATATGGGTCGCAATGATCACCAGCATCGGCCGCGGCGATCCTGACGCCGTCGTTGCGATATCGGAGCTGACCGGAACCGGTTTGTCGCATCGCTCCTTCGTTCGCCCCGCCAAGATCGCCTGCATCGAGCCCGCGCGCATCCTGCGCGTCATCGGCGCCCTGCCTCAGCCGGATCTCGTCGCTGTCGTCGATCGCCTGCACGCCTTCGTGGGCACCCCTTCATCCAGCTTGGCCCGGAGCCTCTGACCATGACCAAACCCCACGTCGCCGTCCTCTATGGCGGCTGGTCCGCCGAACGCGAGGTCTCGCTCGCCTCCGGCACGGCCTGCGCCGACGCACTGGAGAGCCGCGGCTACCGGGTGACGCGGGTGGACGTCGGCCGCGACATCGCGCTGAGGCTCGCCGAGCTGAAGCCGGACGTGGCGCTGAACGTCACCCACGGCCGCCCCGGCGAGGACGGCACGCTCGCCGGCATCCTCGAGGTCATGCAGATCCCCTACAGCCATTCCGGCGTCATGGCCTCGGCCCTCTGCATGGACAAGGCCATGGCGAAGAAGGTCATGGCGGCGGCCGGCGTCCCCGTGCCGGGCGGCTTCATCGTGCCGCGCCGGGAGGCGGCGCGCGAGCACCTGCTGCCGCGCCCCTATGTGATCAAGCCCAACACCGACGGTTCCTCGCTCGGCGTCTTCATCGTCACCAAGGACCACGAGCACCCGCCCCAGGAACTGCACTCCACCGAGTGGACCCTCGGCGAATCGGTGCTGGTCGAACCCTTCATCGCCGGCAAGGAGCTGACCTGCGCGGTAATGGGTGACCGGGCGCTCGGCGTCATCGAAATCACCTTCGCCGGAACCTTCTACGACTACGAGGCGAAATATGCTCCCGGAGGGTCCAAGCACCTGATTCCGGCGCCGCTTAAACCAAATATTTACTCTGAGGTTCAAAGACTGTCCCTCGCAGCGCATCAGGCGCTCGGCTGTAAAGGGGTCAGCCGTGCGGACTTCAGATACGACGATACGCCCGGCGGAACCGGGCAGCTCGTCTGCCTCGAAGTCAACACGCAGCCCGGGATGACCGGGACTTCGCTCGTCCCCGACATGGCCGCTCACGAAGGTGTCTCGTTCGCCGAGCTGGTCGAATGGATGGTATTGGACGCGTCTCTCGATCGTTGACCGCCAGGCTCGCCGGAGCCGGGGCGGACGCGCTCGCCCAGGCCAGCGACAGGCTGCGGTCCTCCGCCGCCCCGTCGCGCCGGGAGGCCGCGTTCGACGGCTATGCCCGGCCGAGCGCCGCGGGCCTCCGCCTGCGCCGCCTGTCGAGCCGCATCGCCAGCATCCGCCTGCCGCGCCGGACCGGCCTCCTCGCCACCCTCGCCCTCTTCGCCGCCACCGGCCTCTACGGCGTCCAGCGCGGCGGCCATTGGCCCGTCGTCAACGAGGCGCTGCTCTCCGTCGGTGACCGCGCCGCCAACGCCGCGGGCCTCCAGGTGCGCGGCGTCCGCCTCACCGGCAACAGCCAGATGAGCCACGCCCAGGTGCTGGAAGCCGCCGGCGTCCACCCCGAGACCTCGGTGCTGTTCTTCGACGCCGACCAGGCCCGCGACCGCCTGAAGGCCAACTCCTGGATCGCCGACGCCACGGTGCAGAAGCTCTATCCGGACCAGATCATGATCTCGGTCGTCGAGCGCGAGCCCTTCGCGCTGTGGCAGCGCGACGGCCGCATCCAGGTCATCGCCGCCGACGGCCGCGTCATCGTCGACCACCTCGACGCCCGCTTCCAGCACCTGCCGCTCCTCGTCGGCAAGGGCGCCGAGGAGCGCGCCCGCGAGATCGTCGGCCTGCTCGCCGACCACCCCGAGGTCGCCAAGGCGGTGCGCGCCGCCGTTCTCGTCGCGGAGCGCCGCTGGACCCTCGTGCTCAAGAACGGAATTGACGTGCGCCTGCCCGACACCGACCTCGACCGCGCCATGGTCGACCTCGCCCGCCTCGACGGCGAGCGCCGGCTGATGACCCGCGACGTCACCATGATCGACATGCGCATCCCCGGCCGCGTCACCGTCCGCCTGTCGGACGATGCGATGCGGGCGCACGAGGCGGCCCTCAAGGAGCGCGACCGCGAGCGAGCCCGCCGCCGTGCCCAGCAGGGCCAGCGCACATGACCTCACCCTTCCGCCACGGCCTGACCCCGAAGATGCGCCCGATCTCGCCGAAGCGTTCGGCGATCATGTGCGTTCTCGACATCGGCACCTCGAAGATCGTCTGCATGATCGTGCGGCTGCGTCCACGCGAGGGCACCGACATCCTGCCCAACCGCACCCACAAGGCGGAGATCCTCGGCATCGGCCACACCCGCGCCCGCGGCATGAAGGCCGGCGCCATCGCCGACATGGCCAAGGCCGAGGCGGCGATCCGCCAGGCGGTCGACGCCGCCGAGCGCATGGCCGAGGTCCAGGTCGACCGCGTCATCGTCACGGTCTCCGCCGGCCGCATCGGCTCCGAGCAGTACGAGGCCCGCGTCACCTGCCCCTCGCCCCGCGTCGAGGAGCAGGACCTGCACCGCGTGCTGCAGGCCGCCTCCGACCATTCGGTGCGGCAGGGTAGGGCGGTGCTGCACTCCATGCCCATCGGCTTCCGTCTCGACGACACCCGCGGCATCAAGGATCCGCGCGGCATGCTCGGCTCCTCGCTCGGCGTCGACATGCACGTCGTCACCTGCGACGCCGCCACCGCCCGCAACCTCATGCTCTGCATCGAGCGCTGCCACCTCACCGTGGAGGCCCTCGTCGCCGCCCCCTTCGCCGCCGGGCTCGCCGTTCTCACCGACGACGAGGCCGAGCTCGGCACGGTCTGCCTCGACATGGGCGCCGGCACCACGACCCTCTCGGTCTTCGCCGGCGGCCACTTCGTCCATGCCGACGCGGTGGCCGTGGGGTCCCATCACGTCACCATGGACATCGCCCGCGGCCTGTCGACCCGCCTCTCCGATGCCGAGCGCATCAAGGTGCTGAACGGCGCCTGCTTCGCCGCCAAGTCCGACGAGCGCGACATCGTCAACGTGCCCTCCATCTCCGAGGACGAGCGCGACATCCCCAATTCGGTCTCGCGGGCGCAGATCATCCGCATCATCCGCCCGCGCGTCGACGAGATCCTCGAAATGGTGCGCGACCGCCTGGTCGCCGCCGGCTCGGCCGCCGAAGTCGGCCGCCGCCTCGTCCTGACGGGTGGCGGCGCGCAGCTGCCCGGCCTCGCCGATCTCGCCGCCCAGGTCTTCGGCCGCCAGGTCCGGGTCGCCCGGCCGGTCGGCATCACAGGATTGCCCGACAGCGCCAAGGGACCGCCCTTCGCGGCCGCGGTCGGGCTCACCGTCTATCCGCAGATCGCGGGTGCCGAGCATTTCGAACCGCAGCGGCGCTTCCTCGCCGCCACCGGGACGGACGGCTACTTCACCCGGGTCGGCCGCTGGATCAGGGACAGTTTCTAGACCATTCCGGCCGCGTCAATGCGGCCCGGACCCGAGCACGCGAAGCCGGTTGCCGCCGGTGAAGCACCGACAGTAGAAAAGCGACGTGGCAGTCGCGTGAGTGATTCGAACGAGGCTCATGATGACCATCAACCTGAAGATGCCCGACATTCGGGAACTGAAGCCCCGGATCACCGTATTCGGCGTCGGCGGTGCTGGCGGCAACGCCGTCAACAACATGATCGAGGGCGGCCTTCAGGGCTGTGACTTCGTCGTCGCCAACACCGACGCCCAGGCCCTGTCCTCGGCCAAGGCCGAGCGCATCATCCAGATGGGCCTCGCGGTCACGTCCGGCCTCGGCGCCGGTTCGCACCCGGAAGTCGGCGCCGCCGCGGCGGAAGAGGTCATCGACGAGATCCGTGACCAGCTCTCCGGCTCGCACATGGCCTTCATCACCGCCGGCATGGGCGGCGGCACGGGCACGGGTGCTGCTCCGGTCATCGCCCGCATCGCCCGCGAGCTCGGCATCCTCACCGTCGGCGTCGTCACCAAGCCCTTCCACTTCGAGGGCGTGCGCCGCATGAAGACGGCCGAGGCCGGCATCGTCGAGCTGCAGAAGTCGGTCGACACGCTCATCGTCATCCCGAACCAGAACCTGTTCCGGGTGGCCAACGAGAAGACCACCTTCACCGACGCCTTCGCCATGGCCGACCAGGTGCTCTACTCGGGCGTCGCCTGCATCACCGACCTGATGGTCAAGGAAGGCCTGATCAACCTCGACTTCGCCGACGTGCGCGCCGTCATGCGCGACATGGGCAAGGCGATGATGGGCACGGGCGAGGC
>LNFH01000361.1 GCA_001464235.1 Rhizobiales bacterium Ga0077556
ATCCGCGTGTCGGTCGTCGCCACCGGCATCGACCTGTCGGCCCAGGGCGCCAACACCCAGACCATCGCCGAGATGACCGCCAAGCTGCGCCAGAGCGCCCAGCGCATGGCCCAGCTCCAGCAGCCGGCTCCCGCGCCGGCCCCCGCGCCGCAGCCGGTCGCCCAGGCCCCGGTCGAGGCCGAGCCGCAGATCTACGACCTTCCCGCCGCCGAGGCGCCGGCCCCCGCCGCCGTCGTCACCGAGAGCGAGGTCGTCCTGCAGCCCGTCGTCGCGAAGCCCGCCCTCTTTCGCGAGGCCCCCGTCGAACTCGACCAGCCGCTGATGCCGCCGCGCGACGAGCCGATCCCGGCCCGCGACTTCATCCCGCCGGCCGCCGAGAAGCCGATGCGCCCGGTCCGTATGCCGACGACGGACGAACTGCCGCCCATCGTCCGCCAGCAGCTGCGCGCCGAGCCGGCCCCGGCCCCCCGCGCCGAGGACAACCCGGTGGAGCGCAAGCGCACCTCGCTGATGGAGAAGCTCCAGTCGATCGGCTTCACCCGCAAGGCGGAAACGGTCGAGGCGCCGGCCCCCGCGCCCCGCGCCGCCCCGCCGCTGCAGCCGGCCCGCCCGCTCGCCCAGGCTCCCCGCATGCCCGCCGCGCCCGCCCCGCAGATGCGGCGCGAGCCCTCGGGCCTGGACATCCACGGCCGTCCCGCAGCGCAGCAACAGCGCTCCGACGACGAGCATCTGGACATCCCGGCCTTCCTCCGCCGGCAGGCGAACTGAGGCCGTTTCGGCTCTCGGCCGAATTGTTACCAAATCTTGCAGCGCTTCAACTTACCCGGGTGTGAACCACCCGGGTAAGTTTTTGTTAATACCCGCTTTTTAAGGTGTTAACGCTGTAGAGAGAATGCGTCGGAAATCTGGTAACAGTCCGACATAAACCGTGACTTGGCCCCCCGGGAGGGGGTCGTTATGGTCCCGGCGCGACGAGGTTGGATGACCGGTGGAGCGATTCGCTTCACTGCAACAAAATCCCGGATCGGCACCCCCGCAATCCGGCACCGCCACGTCAGGTCACGAATGGAGCCATCCCGCTCCGATGAGGTCCTCGGGCCTCCTCCTTCCGGGTGGCAGAGACGGTCGATGATGAAGACTGCCAGGCAGACGACGCTACGTGACGCGGTCCAGCTCGACGGGATCGGCGTCCACTCGGGCGCTGCGGTGTCGGTGACGCTGCACCCCGCCGAGGCCGGTAGCGGCATCTCCTTCCTGCGCTCCGACCAGGACCACGCCGAAATTCCCGCCGTCTTCCGCAACGTCTCCTCGGCCGACCTGTCCACCGTCATCGGCAAGCCCGACCGCGGCGGCGTCGCCACCGTCGAGCATCTGATGGCCGCTCTCGCCGGCCTCGGCATCGACAATTGCCTCGTCGAGGTGGACGGCCCGGAAATGCCGATCCTCGACGGTTCGGCCGCTCCTTTCGTCGCCGCCATCGACCAGGTCGGCATCGAGACGCTCGAGGCCAGCCGCCGCGTCGTGAAGGTCCTGAAGTCCGTCGTGCTGGAGACCGAGCGCGGCGTCGTCGAGCTCCATCCGCACGACCGCGGCCTGCGCCTCGAGGTCGAGATCGACTTCGACAACGCCATGATCGGCCGCCAGCTCTTCCGCATGGACCTCGACTCCGGCGCCTTCCGCCGCGAGGTTGCCCGCGCCCGCACCTTCGGCTTCATGCAGGACGTCAGCCGTCTCTGGGCCGTCAACAAGGCCCTCGGCGCCTCGCTGGAAAACACCGTCGTCGTCGGCGACGACCGCATCCTCAACCCCGAGGGCCTGCGCTTCCGCGACGAGTTCGTGCGCCACAAGCTGCTCGACGCGGTGGGCGACCTGTCTCTCGCCGGCGCGCCGCTGATCGGCCGCTTCCGTTCCTATCGCGGCGGCCATCGCATGAACGTGAAGCTGCTGGAGGCGCTGTTCGCCGACCCCAGCGCCTACGCCATCGTCGACCAGGCTCCCCGCCGCGAGCGCGGCCACGCCGACATCGGCGTCTCGGTGGCCGCCTACGGGCCGGACGCCAACTGAGCCCTTGCCCCAATTGGGCCTCAACTCCGCTTCAGAACGTGGCGCCGGGGCGATAGCCCCGCCGTGCAAATTCGGTTATGAGCCGTGCCGGGCCTCGCGGCCCGCGTCATAACGTCGAGTGGGAAGGTCGTGACCGTGCAGAAGCATCCCGTGGATGGGCAGCCCTCGGATCAGGCCCTTTCGGCGCGTCCCGCCGGCAGCGCCTCCCGGCGCGCCGTGCTGATGGCGACGGTCCTGGCCGTGTCCCTGCCGCTGGGCGCCTGCGCCAACGGACCCTCCTTCAACCTGTTCGGCGGCGGCGTCGATTCGGCGAGCCTGCCCGACGAGCCGGCCGAGAAGCTCTACAACGAGGGCATCGCCCTGCAGAACCGCCGCGACTGGCGTCGCGCCGCGCTGAAGTTCATGGAGATCGACCGCACCCATCCCTACACGGAATGGGCCAAGCGGGCCCTCGTCATGGCCGCGTACTCCTATTACGAGGCGCAGGACTACGAGGAGACGATCAACCAGGCCCGCCGCTATCTCCAGCTGCATCCCGGTTCCAACGATGCCGCCTACGCCCAGTACCTGATGGGCGCCGCGCAGTACGACCAGATCCCCGACGTCCAGCGCGACCAGACCCGCACCGAGCGCGCCCTCGTCGTGCTCGAGGAGGTCACCCGCAAGTGGCCGCAGTCGGAATATGCCATCGCCGCCCGCCGCAAGGTGGAGGTCGCCCGCGACCAGCTCGCCGGCCGTGAGATGACGGTCGCCAAGTACTATCTCGACCGCCGCCAGTTCGCCGGCGCCATCAACCGCTACCGCACGGTCATCTCGCAGTTCCAGACGACCCGCCACGTCGAGGAGGCGCTCGCCCGCCTCGTCGAGTGCTACATGGCGCTCGGCATCGTCAACGAGGCGCAGACGGCCGCCGCCGTCCTCGGCCACAACTTCCCGGACAGCCAGTGGTACAAGGACAGCTACGCGCTGATCCAGGGCCAGGGCCTCTCGCCCCGCGAGGACACCGGCTCGTGGATCAGCCGCGCCTTCCGCCGCATCACCGGCTGACCCTTCCGTTCCGTCTCCGTTCGCGTTAAGCCCTTGAGGGCGCGGATCCGGCCGAATCTCCCGGAGCCCGCGTCACGTCGCTGCCGGGAACTCGCGAACCGCCCATGCTCGTCCAGCTTTCGATCCGCGACATCGTCCTGATCGACCGGCTCGATCTGACCTTCGCCGAGGGCCTCTCCGTGCTCACCGGCGAGACCGGCGCCGGCAAGTCCATCCTTCTCGACGCCACCTCCCTCGCGCTCGGTGCCCGCGGTGACGCCGCCCTCGTCCGCCACGGGCAGGACCAGGGCCAGGTGACGGCGGTCTTCGACGTGCCGCTCGCCCATCCCGCCCGGCGCATCGCGTCGGAGGCCGACATCGACACCGAGGGCGACATGATTCTCCGGCGGGTTCAGCTCGCCGACGGCCGCACCCGCGCCTTCGTCAACGATCAGGCGGTGAGCGTCCAGGTGCTGCGCGCCATCGGCGGCGCCCTCGTCGAGATCCACGGCCAGCACGCCGACCGCGCCCTGATCGAGCCGGAGAGCCACCGCGCCGTCGTCGATGCCTTCGGTGGCCTCGGCCGCGACGTCGAGGCCGTCCGCGCCGCCTGGAAGGGCTGGCGCGAGGCGCGCAAGGCGGTCGAGGAGGCGCAGGCGCGCCTCCTCAAGGCGCGCGCCGACGGCGACTTTCTCCGCCACGCCGTGGAGGAACTCGGCAAGCTGAAGCCCGGGGCCGGCGAGGAGGCCGACCTCGCCGCCCGCCGCCAGGAGATGATGGCCTCCGAGAAGATCGCCTCCGATCTCGCCGAGGCCATGGACGTGCTGGCGGGCCCCGCATCGGCCGTCCCCTCGCTCGCCGCCGCATGGCGCCGGTTGGAGCGCCGCGCGGCCCAGGCGCCGGCCCTCGTCGAGCCCATCGTCCGGGCCTTCGGCGAGGCGCTCGACCGCATCGAGGACGCCCGCGCCGCCGTGGAGGCCGCCCAGCGCGCCGCCGAGTTCGATCCCCGCGAGCTGGAGCGCATCGAGGAGCGGCTCTTCGCTCTACGCGCCGCCTCGCGGAAGTTCGCCGTGCCGGTGGAGGGCCTCGCCGAACTCGCGGCTCGCTACCTCGCCGATGTCGCCGCCCTCGACGCCGGCGAGGACCGGCTCGTGGCGCTGGAAAAGGAGGCAGCCGCAGCCGAGGCCGCCTATGGCAAGGCCGCCTCCGCCCTGTCCGCCAGGCGCAAGGCGGCGGCGGCCAGGCTCGACAAGGCGGTCAACGCCGAACTCGGGCCGCTGAAGCTCGACCGGGCCCGCTTCATGACCGAGTTTTCCGCAGACGGGACCGGGGCGGACGGTGTCGACCGGCTGGAATTCTGGGTCCAGACCAATCCCGGCACCCGCCCCGGCCCGATGATGAAGGTCGCCTCGGGGGGCGAGCTCTCCCGCTTCATGCTGGCGCTGAAGGTGGTGCTGGCCGACCAGGGCTCGGCCCCGACCCTCGTCTTCGACGAGATCGACACGGGCGTCGGCGGCGCGGTGGCGGATGCCATCGGCCAGCGCCTCGCCCGCCTCGGCGGCAAGGTCCAGGTTCTCTCCGTCACCCATGCCCCGCAGGTCGCCGCCAAAGCCGGCAATCCGATGACGGCTCATCCGACGGTGAGCAGCTTCTCGGCGGCGG
>LNFH01000362.1 GCA_001464235.1 Rhizobiales bacterium Ga0077556
CGGGGAGAGGTGGGGAGTTTCCGTCGTCCTCGTGCGGACCCGACGCCCGTGCCCCCTCTCCCGCCTGCGGGGAGAGGGAAGGGTGAGAGGCCGGAAAGGAGGGTGAGGGGCCGGAAAGGCCGCCTTCTCACACGTCGAAGAACACCGTCTCACCCTCGCCCTGCAGGCGGATGTCGAGGGTGAAGGTGTGGCCGTCCCGCTTGGCGATCAGCGTCGACCGCCGCGCCTCCGGCACCAGCGCCAGGATCGGGTCCTCGGCGTTGGAGGCCTCGTCCTCGAAATAGACGCGGGTGAAGAGCTGCTTCAACATGCCCCGCCCGAACACCGCGACGAGGATGTGGGGCGCCTGCTCCCGTCCGCCGGGGCCGGGCACCCGGCCCGGCTTTATCGTGGCGAAGCGATAGGTGCCCTCGCCATCCGTGTCGGACCGGCCGAAGCCCATGAAGCTGTTGCTGGCCCGCGCCCGGCCGTCGTTCGGATGGGCGTAGCGACCGTCCGAATCCGCCTGCCAGATCTCCAGCATGGCGTCGGGCACGGGATCGCCGGCGCCGTCGAAGACGCGGCCGGTGAGCACGATCTTCTCTCCCGGCGTGCCCGGTGCCGCCACCTGCCCGTCGGCGGAGACCGGCACGTGCGCATAGGCCTTTCCGGGCGTCAGGCCGTAGTGGAAGAAGGGCCCGACCGTCTGCGACGGCGAGATGCCCTCGGGGCGCTGTTCGGCCTCAGTGCTCATGCGGTTCCTCCATGGGCGTCGCCTCGCGGCCGCGCAGCACGATGTCGAACTGGTAGCCCAGCGCCCATTCCGGCTTCGTCGTCTCGAGGTCGAAGCGGGCGATCAGCCGCTCGCGCGCCTTCGGGTCGGGAATGCCGTTGAAGATCGGATCGTAGGGAAACAGCGGGTCGCCGGGGAAATACATCTGGGTGACGAGCCGCGACAGGAAGCTCGGCCCGAACACCGAGAAATGGATATGGGCCGGCCGCCAGGCATTGTGGTGGTTGCGCCAGGGATAGGCGCCGGGCCGCACCGTGGTGAAGCTGTAGCGGCCGTCTTCGCCCGTGAGATAGCGGCCGGCGCCGGTGAAGTTCGGATCGAGCGGGGCGGGGTGCTGGTCGCGCACATGGACATAGCGGCCGGCCGAATTGGCCTGCCACAGCTCGACCAGGGCGTTCGGCACCGGGCGACCGTCCTCGTCCAGCACCCGGCCGGAGACGATGATGCGCTCGCCGAGCGGTTCGCCGGCATGCTGGGTGGTGAGGTCGGCGTCACTGTCGCGCACCTTGCCGTGGCCGTAGACCGGCCCGGTCAGTTCGGTGAGCGTGTGCGGCACCAGGATCAGCGGCTCACGCGGGGCGCGCAGCACGGTGCTCGTATAGGCGGGGTGCAGGCTCGGCGGATGGGCCGCCGTGGAGCTGCGGGGCAGAACCAGAGCCATCGTCAGGGTTCCTCTCGGGTGGGGCGGGCCTGCTGGGCGCAGGTCTTCGTCGGATCTTGGCCGCCGGGGGTCGGCGGTCGCGGCCAGGTCGCACCGGGCCGCGCAAGGTCGGTTACTGCACGCGCTCGACGGCGAGGGCGACGCCCTGGCCGACGCCGACGCACATCGTGGCGAGGCCGTAGCGCCCGCCGGTCTTCTCGAGCTGGTGCACGGCGGTCGCGGCGATGCGGGCGCCCGACATGCCGAGCGGATGTCCGAGCGCGATGGCGCCGCCGTTGGGGTTCACGTGGTCTGCGTCTTCCGGCACGCCGATGCCGCGCAGCACGGCGATGCCCTGGCTGGCGAAGGCCTCGTTGAGCTCGATGACGTCGAAGTCCGACACCTTGATGCCGAGCCGCTCCACCAGCTTCTTCACCGCCGGGATCGGGCCGATGCCCATGATGCGCGGCGGCACGCCGGCCGAGGCAGCGCCGAGGATGCGCGCCCGCGGGGTGAGGCCGTACTTCTCCACCGCCGCGGCGGAGGCGATGATCATGGCGCAGG
Source organism: Rhizobiales bacterium Ga0077556 (assembly GCA_001464235.1). Taxonomy (GTDB): domain Bacteria; phylum Pseudomonadota; class Alphaproteobacteria; order Rhizobiales; family Phreatobacteraceae; genus Phreatobacter. Next base: position 1,977 of record LNFH01000362.1, read on the forward strand.
CGCCGTCGTTGACGCCCGAGGCGTTGCCGGCGGTGACCGTGCCCGGCTGGCGCACGAAGGCCTTCAGCTTGGCGAGCCCTTCCGCCGTCGTCTCGGGCCGCGGGTGTTCGTCGCGGTCGACGATGGTGGGGCCGGCCTTGCCGCCGGGGATTTCGACGGGAACGATCTCCTCGGCGAAATAGCCGGAGGCGATGGCGCGGCCGGCCTTGTGCTGCGACGCCAGCGCGAAGGCGTCCTGCGCCTCGCGCGACACCTGGAACTCCTCGGCGACGTTCTCGCCGGTCTCCGGCATGGAATCGACGCCGTACTGCGCCTTCATCAGCGGATTGATGAAGCGCCATCCGATGGTGGTGTCGAAGATGTCGGCGGAGCGGGAGAAGGCCTCCGTGGCCTTGCCCATGACGAAGGGCGCCCGCGTCATGCTCTCGACGCCGCCGGCGATGGCGAGGTCGATGTCGCCGGCCTTCACGGCCCTGGCTGCGGCTCCCACCGCATCGAGACCCGAGGCGCAGAGCCGGTTGACGGTCATGGCGGGCACGCTGTCCGGCAGGCCGGCGAGGAGCGAGGCCATGCGGGCGACGTTGCGGTTGTCCTCGCCGGCCTGGTTGGCGCAGCCGAAGATGATCTCGTCGATGGCGCCGGCAATGCCGGGATGGCGGGCGAGGAGCGCCTTCAGCGGCACCGCCGCAAGGTCGTCGGCGCGCACCTTGGCCAGCGCCCCGCCGTAGCGGCCGATCGGCGTGCGCACCGCGTCGCAGATGAAGACATCGGCCATGATCTCAATTCCCCGTTCCGGCGATTGGCTCGACTGTGGTGCCTTCCGCAGGCACCAAAGCCCTGGGGCCGCAGTGCGTGTGAAGGGCCCACCCTTACCCTCCCCGCGCTTCGCGCGAAGAGGGGGACTTTGACCGACTGCCCTATCAAAAACCCTCGTGCCTGGCTCGACGGTCACGACGAAGCGCCGTCGCCGTGGTCCCCTCTCCGCGCGAAGCGCGGGGAGGGGGCGGGTGGGGCCATTTTCCCCTGCCTTCAGGCCGACGGATTCTGCTGGCGGGCGCAGGTCTCCTCGTGGTTCAGGCCGCGTGGGCGGCCTTGGTGCGGGCGTGGAGGTCGCGCAGCACCGAGAGTTCGGTGGCGTCCGGGGCGCGGGTTTCCTTCACCTCGGCGGCGAACTTCACCGGCCAGCCGCAATTGGCCTGGATCTGATCGCGCGTCACGCCCGGATGGATGGAGGTCACGGTCAGCTCGCTCGTCTCCGCGTCCGGCTCGAAGATGCAGAGGTCGGTGATGAGCTGCGTCGGGCCGCGGGTCTTCACCCCCAGCGCCTCGCGCGAGCCCTTGCCCGTGCCGTGGCCGAGGGAGGTGATGAAGGGCAGCTTGTCCATGAAGGCGCGCTGGCCCATCGCCATGATGATGAAGATCTGGCCGCAATGGATGGCGATCTCCGGTGCGCCGCCGCCGCCGGGCAGGCGCACCTTCGGCGCGTCGTAGGGGCCGACCACGGTGGTGTTGAGGTTGGCGAAGCGGTCGATCTGCGCGCCGCCGAGGAAGCCGGTGGTGATGCGCCCCCCCTGCAGCCAGTAGCGGAACATCTCGGGCACCGAGACGGTGGTGAGCGCCGTGTCGCAGAGCTCGCCGTCGCCGATGGAGAGCGGCAGGACGGTCGGCCGGGTCGACAGCGTGCCGCTCTCGTAGATCAGCGTGATCTTCGGCGCGTGGGTCAGGCGGGCGAGGTTGCAGGCGGCGGACGGCGCGCCGATGCCGACGAAGCAGACGTCCTCGTTGGTGAGGAGCCGCGCCGCGGCGATCGTCATGATCTCGTTGGGCTGGTAGTCGCTCATGACGCTCTCCCTACTCGGCCGCGACGGCGAAGCGGCGCGCATGGGCCGCGAAGGATTCCGGACCCGAGGACAGCACGTTATCCTCCATCCACTTCAGGAACACCGCCTTGTCGCGGGCGATCTTGTCCCAGGCGATGTAGAAGGCGTTGTCGCGCTTGTAGTAGCCCTGGGCATAGGAGGGATGGGCGCCGCCCGGCACCTTGACGATGGCGGTGACGGTCCAGGCCGGCAGGATCACCGCATTGGCGCTGCGCGGCCCGAAATCGTCGACGATCTCCTCGACGGTCACGACCGAGCGCTTCGCCGCCAGCACCGCCTCCTTCTGGACGCCGACGATGCCCTCGAGCATGACGTTGCCCTCGCGGTCCGCCTTCAGCGCATGGATGATGGCGACGTCCGGGCGCACCGCCGGGACGGTCGCCAGCACCTCGCCCGTATAGGGGCAGGTGACGGAGCGGATGTTGGAATTGACCTTCGGCAGGTCGACGCCCTTGTAGCCGCGGAACACGGCGAAGGGCAGGTTCGCCGCGCCCGCCTCGAAGGCATTGGCCATGGCGGCGTGGGAATGCTCCTCGATGGCGAGGCGCCCGGCCTCGATCTCCTCGCGCACCCGGTGCAGCGAGCCGACGCCGGGATTGCCGGCCCAGGAGAAGACGAGCTTCTTCGCCTGCCCCATGCCGACGATCTGGTCATAGATGATGTCGGGCGTCATGCGGATCAGCGTCAGGTCCTTCTGGCCCTGGCGGATCACCTCGTGACCGGCGGCATAGGGGATGAGGTGCGTGAACCCCTCCATCGCCACGCTGTCGCCGTCCTTCAGGTTGGCGGCGATGGCATCGCGCAGGGACATGAACTCGGCCATGGCCTGATGGCCTCCACCTTGCTGTTTCCTCAGGGCGGAAGTCCTCGCGCCGCGGGCCGGCGCTGTCAAGTGCGATATGCGGACGATTGGGCGATTAGCGCACATGAGTGGGCGTCCACCGGCTGGTGATGCGCTTTGCATCGCTCGCGCCCTGCGATCAGGACAAAATTGTCGCACCCTGGCCGCTGTCCGAAAAAAGTTTGCGAGGCCGGAACGCATGCCAATCCTGCCGAAACGGTGGCCCTGGCGCCAAATTGGGCATTCGGCGGGGCCCAATGTGCCGGCGCCCGCTTCCCGCACGGCAGCGTCCTAGGAAAAGCCCCTATGGCACGCCCCTTGCCAAGCGCTAGGCTGCCCTCGTCCGGGGCCCGGGATCTCCAGTCCGGGCCGCCCTCGGGCGGGCATGCGCCATCCCGTCCGCCTTCGCCTCGGGATCGGATTTTTGAGGGGAGTACCATCACGATGGACCGCAGAACATTCATCAAGACCGGCGCCGGGGCCGGCATCGTCGCGGCCTCGGGCGCCTTGTCCGCACCGGCCCTGTCCCAGGGCGCGGCGGCGCGGACGCTGCGCTTCGTGCCGCAGGCGAACCTCGCCAATTTCGATCCGATCTGGGGCACACAATACGTCGTGCGCAACGCCGCCGCGCTCGTCTGGGACACGCTCTACGGCGTCGATTCGACGCTCACCCCCCAGCGCCAGATGGCCGAGTCCGAGGAGGTCTCCGCCGACGGCCTCACCTGGACCTTCAAGCTGCGCCCGGGGCTGAAGTTCCACGACGGCACCCCGGTGCTCGCCAAGGACTGCGTCGCCTCGCTCATCCGCTGGTCGGCCCGCGACCCCATGGGCCTGATGATCAAGGCGATCCAGGAGGAGCTCGTCGCCGTCGACGACCGCACCTTCCGCTGGAAGCTGACCAAGCCCTATCCGAAGATGCTGCTGGCGCTCGGCAAGAACAACTCGCCCTGCTCCTTCATCATGCCGGAGCGCATCGCCAAGACCGATCCGTTCCAGCAGATCAGCGAATATATCGGCTCCGGCCCGATGAAGTTCGTGCGCGGCGACTGGGTGCCCGGCGCCCGCGCCGTCTTCGAGAAGTTCGCCGACTACGTGCCGCGCTCCGAGGCCGCCTCCTGGCTCGCCGGCGGCAAGCGCATGCTGGTCGATCGCATCGAGTGGGTCATCATGCCCGACCCGGCGACGGCCTCCGCCGCGCTGCAGAACGGCGAGATCGACTGGTGGGAGAACCCGATCGCCGACCTCGTGCCGGTGCTCAAGCGCAACCGCAACATCCGCGTCGACATCGGCGATCCCCTCGGCAACATCGGCGCCTTCCGCCTCAACCACCTGCATCCGCCCTTCAACGACGTGCGCGCCCGCCGCGCCATCCTGATGGCGCTGGACCAGGAGGAATTCATGCGGGCCATCGTCGGCTCCGACGACAGCCTGTGGAAGCCGCTGCCGGGCTTCTTCACCCCCGGCACGCCCCTCTACACCGAGGCCGGCGGCGAGATCCTGAAGGGCCGTCGCGACATCGAGGGCGCCAAGCGGCTCCTCGCCGAGAGCGGCTACAAGGGCGAGCCGGTGACCATGGTGGTCGCCCAGGACCAGCCGGTGACCAAGGCGCAGGGCGACGTCGCCAACGAGCTCCTGAAGCGCATCGGCATGAACGTCGACTTCGTCGCCACCGACTGGGGCACGACAGGCCAGCGTCGCGCCCTGAAGACCCCGCCGTCCCAGGGCGGCTGGAACATCTTCTTCTCGTGGCATGCCGGCGCCGACTGCACCAACCCGGCCGGCTACACCGCCATCCGCGCCAACGGCGACCGCGCCTGGTTCGGCTGGCCGGACGTTCCCGCCGTCGAGACCGAGGTCACCGCCTGGTTCGAGGCGAAGAACCTCGACGAGGAGAAGGCGGCCATCGCCCGCCTCAACAAGGCGGCGCTGGACAACGTCGTCTTCGTGCCCCCTGGCTTCTTCCTCACCTACACGGCCTGGCGGTCCAACGTGACCGGCATCACCAAGGGCCCGCTGCCCTTCTTCTGGAACGTCGCCAAGGGCTGACGACCTCCCATGTCCGGGGGGCGGTTGCCGCCCCCCGGCCTCTCATGAAAAGAACTGTTCATGTTCGTTTATGTTGTCCGCCGCATCCTTGCGACGATCCCGGTCATGGCCGTGGTGGCGCTGTTCGTCTTTTCGCTGCT
>LNFH01000363.1 GCA_001464235.1 Rhizobiales bacterium Ga0077556
CGGGCCCGCGACGCCACGTCCGGCGCCATCCGCGCCCTTCTCGACCTCGCCCCGAAGACCGCCCGGCGCCTCGCCGCCGACGGCAGCGAGGCCGAGGTACCGCTGGAGGATGTCCAGGTCGGCGATCATCTGCGCGTCCGGCCCGGCGAGAAGGTGCCGGTCGACGGCCGCGTCACCGAGGGCCGTTCGGCGGTCGACGAGAGCATGGTGACCGGCGAGAGCATGCCGGTGACCAAGGAGCCGGGCGACCGCGCCATCGGAGGCACGCTGAACCGCTCCGGCGGGCTCGTCATCGCCGCCGAGAAGGTCGGCCGCGACACGCTGCTCGCCCAGATCGTCCAGATGGTCGCCACGGCACAGCGGTCGCGGGCCCCCATCCAGCGCCTCGCCGACAAGGTCGCCGGCTGGTTCGTGCCGGTGGTCCTCGCCGTGGCTGTCGTCGCCTTCGCCGCCTGGGCGACCTTCGGCCCTCCCCTTCGCCCTGGTGGCGGCCGTGTCGGTGCTGATCATCGCCTGCCCCTGCGCCCTCGGCCTCGCCACGCCCATGTCGATCATGGTCGGGGTCGGCCGTGGCGCCGAGGCCGGCGTGCTGATCCGCGACGCCGCGGCGCTGGAGCGGATGGAGGCGGTCGACACGCTCATCGTCGACAAGACCGGCACGCTCACCGAGGGCCGGCCCGCGGTGACGGCGATCGTGCCCGCCGACGGCTTCACCGAGGACGAGGTGCTGCGCCTCGCCGCCGCCGTCGAGAAGCCGTCCGAGCACCCGCTGGCGGAGGCGGTGGTCCGCGAGGCCGAGGCCCGCTCCATCGTCATCCCGAAGGTGCTGGGCTTCGATTCCCCCGCCGGCAAGGGCGCCTACGGCATGGTGGAGAGGAAGCGCGTCACCCTCGGCTCCGCCGCCTTCCTCGCCGACCTTTCCATCGACGTCGCAGGCCTCGCCCCGCTCGCCGACGAGCTGCGTCGCGATGGCGCCACCGTCATCTTCGCCGCGGTCAACGGCAAGCTCGCCGGCATCATCGCCATCGCCGATCCGGTGAAGGAGACGACGCCGGCGGCCTTGAAGGCGCTGGTGGCCGACGGCATCCGCATCGTCATGCTCACCGGCGACAACCGCATCACCGCCGAGGCGGTGGCCCGCCAGCTCGGCATCGCCGCGGTCGAGGCCGACGTGCTGCCCGAGGGCAAGGCGGCGGTGGTGGAGCGCTACAGGGCCGAGGGCCGCGTCGTCGCCATGGCCGGCGACGGCGTCAACGACGCGCCGGCTCTGGCCGCCGCCGAGGCACCGACGTCGCCATGGAGAGCGCCGGCATCACCCTGGTGAAGGGCGATCTCCTCGGTCTCGTCCGGGCCCGGCGGCTCTCCGAGGCGACCATGTCGAACATCCGCCAGAACCTCGTCTTCGCCTTCGCCTACAACGCCCTCGGCGTGCCGGTGGCGGCGGGCCTGCTCTATCCGGCCTTCGGGCTGCTGCTCTCGCCGATGATCGCGGCGGCGGCCATGTCCCTCTCCTCGGTCAGCGTCATCGGCAATGCGTTGCGGCTCCGGGCGGTGCGGCTGGGGTGAGGGGCGGATCGACGGGCCTCATCTGCGAGCCTCGTCGCGGAGATCACGGCTCCGTGAGGGAACGATTCCCAGGCCGGCCGGTTGTTCACCCGTCAGTTCCAAACACCGAGGAGAATTCCGATGGGTAGCACCGGCGACAAGATCAAGGGCATGGCCAACGAGGCCATGGGCAACGTCAAGCAGGGTGTCGGCAAGGCCCTCGACAACAAGGAAATGCAGGCCAAGGGCAAGGTCCAGGAAATCAAGGGCGAGGCCCAGCAGGCCAAGGGCGATGCCAAGGACGCCGTGAAGAACGTCGTCGACAAGGCCTGACGTCCGACGGAAAATAAATCGATGTTGAGAAAATAAGCCTTGACAGCGTAACGCTGGTCGGCTAGGTTTTCGTCATGTTCGACAATTGCGCCCGGCGGGGGAAACCCCGGCCGGGCGTCTTTGTTTCGCCGACCCCAGCGGCACGACGACGGAGGCCCGCCTTGACTGTTCCCAGCCGGTCCAGCCCCGAGACGGCGGCCATCGTCCCTCCTGCGGCCCGGCGCGGGGCCGCGGCTCCGGAAGCGGCGGCGCTTTCGGCGCGGGCGCAGCCCGCCACCCCTGCCGCCGTGTCTTCCGTCGCCGCGACGGCGCCCGAGCCCTCCCATGCCGGCAAGCCCTGCCCGGGCCTCGCGGAGTGCCCCGAGCGGCCGCGCCTCGTGCGCCGCCTCTTCGCCGCCGCCGAGCGCGAGATCGAGGCGGTCGAGGCGAGCCTCGGCGGCCCCTCGGCCACCGCCGCCCGCCGCCTCGGCGCGCTCGCCGCCACCCTCGACCGTCTCGCGACCCTCGACCGCAAGGCCCTCGCCGGCCGCGACCCTGCCGGAGATGCCGATGCCCCCGCCGTCACCGCGCCTGTGGACGCCGACGCCTGGGCTGAGGCGCTTGCGGCGGAACTTGCTCCGGGCAAGCCCGGACAGGATCGCGGCCCTCGAGCCTGAGAAGATCGCCCGCCTCCGCGCCTACTGGCCGGCCTTCGCGCGTCCGGAGCAGATGCCACCCCGCGGCCGCTGGCGCGTCTGGGCCTTCGTCGGCGGCCGCGGCGCCGGCAAGACCCGCGCCGGCGCCGAATGGGTCCACGGCATCGTCCACGGCCGCGACGGCTTCGGCCCGAAGGCCGGCCGCATCGCCCTCGTCGGCGAGACCATCGACCAGGTCCGCGAGGTCATGGTCGAGGGGGTCTCGGGGCTGAGGGCCTCGGGCTTTCCGGCCGAGCGGCCGCGTTTCGAGCCCTCGCGCCGCCGCCTCGTCTGGCCGAACGGGGCGGTCGCCCACGGCTTCTCCTCGGAGGACCCGGAGGCTCTGCGCGGGCCGCAATTCGACGCCGCCTGGGCCGACGAGACCGGCAAATGGGTGCAGGCCGAGGCGACCTGGGACATGCTGAGCTTCGCGCTGCGCCTCGGTACGCTGCCGCGCGCCATGGTGACGACGACGCCGCGGGCGACACCGCTCATGCGCCGCCTGCTGGCCGATGCCGACACGGTGGTGACGCGCTCGGCGACCGCGGCCAATGCCGTCAACCTCGCGCCGGGCGTCGTCAAGGCGCTGATGGCGCGCTATGGCGGCACCCGCCTCGGCCGGCAGGAACTCGACGGCGAGCTGATCGACGACCGCGAGGGCGCGCTGTTCTCCCGCGAGGCCATCGAGGCCCAGCGGGTGGCGGCGGCACCGGCCCTGAAGCGCATCGCCGTGGCGGTCGATCCGCCCGCCTCCCACCGCAAGGGCGCGGATGCCTGCGGCATCGTCGCCTGCGGCATGGACGCCGAGGGCACGGTCTTCGTGCTGGCCGACGCCAGCGCCGAGGGGCTGAAACCCCACGAATGGGCGGGGAGGGCGGCGACGCTCTACCGCCGGCTCGACGCCGACGCCCTCGTCGTCGAGGTCAACCAGGGCGGCGACATGGTGGCGGCGGTGATCGGCGAGGTCGCGCCCGACGTGCCGGTGACGCCGGTTCGCGCGGCGCGCTCCAAGCACCTGCGCGCCGAGCCGGTCGCAGCGCTCTACGCGCAGGGCCGCGTTCGCCATGCCGGACGCTTTCCGGCGCTGGAGGACGAACTCGCCGATTTCGGCCCCGACGGCCTGTCGAACGGCCGCAGCCCCGACCGGCTCGACGCGCTGGTCTGGGCGGTGACGCACCTGGCGCTCAGGCCGCGTGCCGAGGCGCGGGTGAGGGGGCTTTAGGGGCGCCTCTCCTCATCGCTCTCAGATTTCGACAATGCCCCACCCCGACCCTCCCCTCTGGCGAGGGGAGGGGGAACGGGCACCGCCGTCCTGAGCCGCGGAACGTCGAGCGGCCACTATGTGCTTGATCACCAAGATCCCGTCGGCTGGTATCTACGCTCGGATGGCACTTGGCGACTTTATCCGCAATGCCTGTCGTGCAGCAGGATGCAGGGGGGCTACGTCAGCAGTAGGAGATCGAGGAGTCCGGAATGAAGCACAGGGTCTCGACGAACCCCGTCAACTCGATCCTCTTCATCGAGGACCGCCCCACCGCCAACATTCCGGCGGTCGACCCGCCGACCGCACCGGCCTGGGCGACGCCGGACTGCATCATCGTCAAGGCCTATCCCGAACAGGATGGCCCGACCGAGATCCTTCTCGGTGACCTGACCGAGGTTGATCCGGGCCGGCCGCCGGACTTCACGTCGGTGCTCAAAACACCTGGCCGCCGCGTATTGGTCAGAGACGTCCTCGACGAGGTCGTCGTCACCATGCCGTCGTCCCGAGAGTTGACGCGCATCTCGATCTGGCTGAGCCATCCCGAGTGGCCCGACAGGGTCATCATCGGTCTGGACTGACTAATCGATCACGGAGGCGTCTGATGCAAACCGCGATCGTCCGTCCCGAGCACTCGATCCTGTTCATCGAAGACCGCTCGGGTGGTGAAGTCCCCATCTTCAAACCGGAGGACTTCCCAAACCAGGCCTGCGCCACGGAGACCTCGATCTGCTTCATGCTCCTGCCCGAGCCCGACGGGCCGACCGAAGTCGTCATCGGCACCCGCGCCGAGGTCGATCCCGGTCGCGAGCCGAAATTCGTGAGAGAAATTCCCACCCCGTCGCGCCTGATCCGCGTGGTCGAGGTCGACGATACCGAGGTTTTCGCTGTTCCCGTCCCGAACGTCACGACGCGGGTGAGCCTCTGGTTCAGCCATCCCCGCTGGCCCGACAAGGTCATCATCGGCCTCGGCTGACATCCCCACCCCGCCCCTCGCGGAGCCCCCAATGTCCTTCCTCTCCCGTCTCCTCGGCGCGCCCGAGGCGAAGCGCTCGCGCACGGCCGCGCTCGTCGCACTGTCGCCGCTCGGCCGCCCGCACTGGTCCTCGCCCGAGCCGAAGCGCTTCCATGCCGAGGCGCTGGCGAAGAACCCGGTCGCCGCCCGCGCCGTCGCCCGTGTCGCCCGCGCTTCCGCCGAGATCCCCTTCCAGTTCACGGAGAGCGGATCGGATGCCTCGGCCCATCCGGCTGCCCTCCTCATCGAGCGCCCGAACGAGGGCCAGGACCGCGTGGCGATCGCCGAGATGCTGGCGACGCACCTGCTCCTCACCGGCAATGCCTATGTCGAGGCGGTGAGCGTCGAGGGGCGGGTGCGCGAGCTGCACGCGCTCAGGCCGGACCGGATGCGCCTCGTGCCCGGCGCCGATGGCCGGCCCGCGGCCTACGACTACGAGCTCGACGGCCGGTCGCTGCGTTTCACCCAGGAGGGGGCGGTGCCGCCGGTCCTCCACCTCACCCTGCCGCATCCCTTCGACGACCATTTCGGCCTGGCGCCGCTGGCCGCCGCCGCCAGCGCCGTCGACATCCACAATGCCGCCACCGCCTGGACCAAGGCGCTGCTCGACAATGCCGCCCGCCCCTCGGGCGCGCTCGTCTATTCCGGCGGCGACGGCACGCTCTCCGAGGACCAGTACGAGCGGCTGAAGGCCGAGCTCGCCGAGAGCTTTTCCGGCAGTCGCAATGCCGGCCGGCCGCTGCTGCTGGAGGGCGGGCTCGACTGGAAGGCGCTGTCGCTGTCGCCGAAGGACATGGACTTCATGGAGGCCAAGCACGGCGCCGCCCGCGAGATCGCGCTCGCCTTCGGCGTGCCGCCCCTCGTGCTCGGCATTCCCGGTGACGCCACCTACGCCAACTACCAGGAGGCCAACCGCGCCTTCCACCGCGACACCGCCCTGCCGCTGGCGCGCCGCATCATCGGCGCGCTGGTGGGCTGGCTGGTGCCGGAGGGCACCCTGCACGCCACCCCCGACGAGGACGCCATCGGCGCCCTCCATGCCGAGCGCGAGAGCCTCTGGCGGCGCATCGGCGCGGCGGGGTTCCTGTCGGACGGCGAGAAGCGCGAGGCGCTGGGTTACCCGCGGGAGAAGCCGGCGGTGTGAGGGGTAGGCGCGGGCCTTGCGCTTGGGGAATGCCCCACCCTTACCCTCCCCTCTGGCGAGGGGAGGGGGACTATGACGTGCCGCCTCACCCTCAGCGGTTGGGCCAGGCAGAACGCAATCGAATAGACGCGACGCCGTGGTCTCCCTCCCCTCGCCAGAGGGGAGGGTGAGGGTGGGGCATTCGATTTCTCCGACCGCGCCAGTATCCCTCCCTCACCCTCCCCCGAAAGGACCGCCATGCTGCCCCAGGGTGCCGAACCGGTCGTGCGCGCCTTCGTCGAGCGCGCCGACATCGCCGCCCTGGCCCTGTTCATGTGGGCCGCCGTCACCACCGGCCTGCTCGTCTGGACGCTGCGCGAGCTCGCCGCCGCCAACCGCCGCTTCGACGCCTTCGTGCGCGAGCTCGCCCGCTTCAACGAGCGCGCCGGCCGCCGCCGGCCGCATGACGGGGAGGAGGAATGACCCCTCGTGTCTCCCATGCCGTTGACCGCCCGTTGACGCTGCGCGCAATGCGCGAGCCGCCCTTAACCCCTCGCCAAGGAGGATCCCGCCAGCATGGGCTCAGCGCACGGAGCCCGCCGTCATGCTGCCGAGAGCCTTCCTCCTCTTCATGGTGCCGATCGCCGGCCTCGCCGTGCTGCGGCCCGACGCCTTCGAGGCACTGCTCGGCCTTGCCGGCCATCGCGCGCCGCAGGTCGCCACCGCCACCCCCGCCGCCGTCCCGGCCGGCGGCAACGGCGGCTATCCGGCCAGGCGCCTCTATGCCGACCGCGACGGCCACGTCCGCGCCCGCGCCCGGGCCGACGGTCGCGGTTTCGACGTGCTGGTCGACACCGGCGCCACCATCGTCGCGCTGACCTGGTCGACCGGCCTCGACCTCGGTCTCGTCCGCCCGGGCACGGCCATGGACGCGCCCATGCAGACGGCCAACGGCCGCGTCATGGGCAAGCGCGTCACCATTCCCCGCCTCGAGGTGGAGGGCCTCGCCGTCGCCTCCGTCGACGCTGTGGTGCTCCCGCAAGGGGCGCTCTCCGTGAACCTCCTCGGCATGAGCTACCTGTCGAAGCTGCGCCGCTTCGAATTCGCCCAGAACACGCTGCTTCTGGAGCAATAGCCGCCCTCCCGCGGGAGGGCCCATCCGCGGGACATCGCCATGATCCAGACCCTTCTCCACCGGCTGCGGCCGGAACGCCGGCCGATGCCTGCGAGCGACCCGATCCGCCGCTTCGTCGAGACCCTCGCCACCCTGGAGGAGCGCCGCCCACCGCCGCCGCCGCGCGGCAGGGGAGGGCGGATCAGCGCCCTCGACCTCGCCGCCGCCCCCTTCGCCCGCAATGCCCGGAGCCCGTCATGAGCCCGGCCGCCGCCTATCCCCCGGCGCGGCTCGACCCGGTGACCGGCATCTTCACCGGCTATGCCTCGCTCTTCGGCATTCCCGACGCGCAGAACGACGTGGTGGAGCGCGGCGCCTTCACCGCCTCGCTCATCCGGCGCGGAACGGCGGGAATCCGCATGCTGTGGCAGCACGATCCGGCCGAGCCCATCGGCACCTGGCTGAGCCTCGCGGAGGACCCGGTCGGCCTGCGCGTCACAGGCCGGCTGGTGACGCTCACCGCGCGGGGGCGCGAGGCCCGCGACCTCCTCGCCGCCGGCGCGGTCGACGGGCTCTCCATCGGCTTCAAGGCGGTGCGCGCCGAACGCCGCCGCCGCGACGGCCCGCGACGGCTCCTCGAGGTCGACCTCTGGGAGGTCTCGGTCGTCACCTTCCCGGCGCTGGCCGGGGCGCGGGTGACGCAGGTGGCGGCGTGAGGCAGGATGCCGGCATGACGCCGCTGGAAAACTCCATTCGAAGCACCCTGATGAATGAATGGGATCCGATCGGCGTCCGCAGCGTGGCCCAGGTCCAGGACGAATATGACGACTATGTCGGTCCCCTCGCGGTGCTTGTGAGAAACGGGGCCACTTCCGACCGAATTGCTGAGTACCTGCTTGCCGTCGAGATCGACCGTCTGGGTCTTGTTGGCGAACCCGATCGGGCAAAGCACGTTGCCGCACAACTGCATGCACTGAAGCCCTGATTCCGCGCGCCGACCCCTCCCCTTCACCTCTCCCCGGCGGGGAGAGGTCGGCCGAAGGCCGGGTGAGGGGGCTGGCGCCCTCCGTCTTCCACTCTCCCCCTCACCCGCCTCGCTCACGCTCGGCGACCTCTCCCCGCCGGTGAGAGGTGAAGGCGAGCCTTCTCTTGCACGGCCGGAGAGGATTGGCCGGACCCACCGCGCCTCCTGATTCCGTCGACCCATACCCCCGAGCCCCGCCATCGCGGGGCTTTTTGCGTTTCCACCCCAAGACCCCGAGGACCCCATGCCCGAGATCCACAGCGACGCCTCCCCCGAGACCAAGACGATCCTGCCGCATGAGGCGCAGGTGACCCACACCGAGGTCATGCGCATCTTCGAGGCCTTCAAGGAGGCGAACGACGCCCGCCTCGCCGAGATCGAGCGGCGATCGGCCGACGTCGTCACCGAGGAGAAGCTCGCCCGCATCGACCGGGCGCTCGACGAGCGGCTCGCCCGCCTCGACCGCCTGGCGCTGGAGGCGCGCCGGCCGGGCCTCGCCCCCGAGCGTCGCGACGCCAGGGCCGGCGCCAGCGAGCACAAGGCCGCCTTCGAGGCCTATATCCGCTCCGGCGAGACCGCCGGCCTCAGGACGCTGGAGACCCGCGCCCTGTCGGTCGGCTCCGGCCCGGACGGCGGCTATCTCGCCCCGCCGGAGATCGAGACGACGGTGACGCAGCGCCTCTCGGCCCTCTCGCCGATCCGCGCCATCGCCGGGGTCCGCCAGGTCTCCGGCGCCACCTTCAAGCGCCCCTTCGCCCGCAGCGGCCCGGCCACCGGCTGGGTCGGCGAGGCGGCGGCGCGCGCGCAGACCGACAGCCCGGTGCTGGCAGAGCAGGTCTTCCCGGCCATGGAGCTCTACGCCATGCCGGCGGCGACCCAGACCCTCATCGACGACGCGGCGGTGGACCTCGAGAGCTGGATCGCCGGCGAGGTCGAGACCGTCTTCGCCGAGCAGGAGGGCGCCGCCTTCGTCTCCGGCAACGGCGTCAACAAGCCCACCGGCTTCCTCACCCAGACCCTCGTCGCCAACGGCGCCTGGGAATGGGGCAAGATCGGCTTCACCGTCACCGGCGAGGCCGCCGCCTTCCCCGAGGACGACCCGGCCGACCGGCTCTTCGACCTGATCTATGCGCTGAAGGCGGGGTTCCGGCAGAACGGCCGTTTCGTCATGAACCGCAAGACCCAGGCCGTGGTGCGCAAGATGAAGGACGGCGCGGGCGCCTATGTCTGGTCGCCGCCGGCCCAGGCGGGTGGCGCTGCCGGGCTCTTCACCTTCCCGGTCACCGAGGCCGAGGATATGCCGGACATCGGCGCCGGCACCACGCCCATCGCCTTCGGCGACTTCCGCCGCGGCTATCTCGTCGTCGACCGGCTCGGCCTGCGCATCCTGCGCGATCCCTATTCGGCGAAGCCCTACGTGCTCTTCTACACCACCAAGCGCGTCGGCGGCGGCGTGGCGGACTACGACGCCATCAAGCTGCTGAAGGTGGCGGCGAGCTGATCCGGCATCGGCCGGACTGACCCGGCCCGGCAGGCCGGCTAGGCTTTCACGCCTCGGCCTGCCGGAGGCTGCCATGGTCATCGGGACGCGGGTTCTTACGCTGAGGACCGAGACGGGTGACGTGCCGGTGCCGGTGCGGATCTACCAGCCTGTCGAGGAGGACGGTGCCTGGCAGTGCCGCTACACGATCGGCTGGCCGGATGCGGTTCGGGAAAGCGCCGCTGGGGGCGCCGACGCTCTGCAGGCGCTGCACCTCGCGATGCAGAAGATCGCCGTCGATCTCTACGGGAGCGATGCCCATCGCGAGGGTCGCCTTTTCTGGCCGGGGCAGGGCGCCGGCTACGGTTTCCCCATGGCGAAGGGCGGCCGCGACCTGCTCGTCGGTTTCGACCGGGAGTTCGACGGGTGAAGGGGCGGGATGCGTCCGCTGTCGCTTCGGTCTCCGGCCATGACGGAAAGCAAGGCCGGAGGCGTCGTCGGACGGGCCCCACCCGCACCCTCCCCGCGCTGACGCGCGGAGAGGGGGACTTCCGCCGCGCGCTTCGTTCCTGAGGGGCGCGCCAAGCCCAACCGTGTGGCGCGCCGGTCGAGCGAGGCGCGACCTGTGTAAATTCATGCGACGTCGTAGTCCCCCTCTCCGCGCGGCAGCGCGGGGAGGGTGCGGGGGGGCATTCCTTGTATCGCCGCCCTCAGTTCCCGCCGCGGTCGATCCGCGCCCAGGGCGGCAGGCCCGCCCGCTCGGGAGCGCGCGGCGGTGGAAGGGTCGCGACGCGGGGATTGGCGGGCGCCTGGCTCTCGCCGGTCGCCACGGCGCCGCGGATCCACGGCGCGATGGGCACCACCGGCATGGCGACGGTGAGCGAGCCGCAACCGCGCGTCTCGGGCGGTCCCGACACGAGGCTGACGACGCCGACGACGCTGCCGCCGGCGAGCGCCGGCCCGCCGGAATCGCCCTGGCAGGCCGAGGGGCCGAAGCCGCGGGCGATCATCTGCATGTCGCCGAGGGCTGTATAGCCGGAGGGCGAGCGCTGCAGCACCGGCAGCGTGACGCGCCTGAGCTGGCCGGCGCTCCTCATGCTGTCGAGCTGCTGGCGGCCGAAGCCGGCGATGGTGACGCGGCTGCCGGGGGCGGGATCGCGCCCGCCGATCCGCGCCGGGCCGAAGCCGGCCGGCGGCAGGTCGCGCATGGTGAGAACGGCGACGTCGATCGGCGCGGTGCCGCCGGTCGGGCTGCGCACGCCGGGATGGCCCGAGGCGGCGACGACGGGGGTCAGCGCGATGATGCGGCCCTGGCGGATGAAGGCGACCACGGCGAGCCGGGCGCCGGCGACGCAATGGGCGGCGGTCAGCACGCTGCGGCGGCCGATGATCGTGCCGGTGCAGCCGTTGGCGTCACCGGTGACGATGAGCACCGAGGAGCGGGCGAGGGCGTCGCCGGGCCCGACGGCGCTGCCGCCGATGATGGCCTCAGCCGGCGTCGCCGCGAGGCCCGCCGCGAGTGCGGCGCCGGCCAGAAGGGAACGTGCGGGGGACACGAGATGCATCAGGAACCTCCGAGGCCGCGGACGGCTTGTTCGATCCAACGCCGGTGGGGGGCGACGGGCACCGTGCCCGTCAGGACGCCGCAGCGGGCCGAACCGCGGCCGGTCGTCCAGCTCACGACACCCGATACGACGGAACGGCCCGATTCGGATGCATAGACCGGCCCGCCGGAATCGCCGGTGCAGGCGCCGAGCGTCGCGCCGGCCGGTCCGGTGAGCCGGACCTGATAGGACGAGGGGCGCCCCGTCACCGTCAAGGCGGCGGATCGCAGCGTCCCGGCGCTGCGCCCGTCGCCCTCCGCGGACGGGCCGAAGCCGACGAGGCGCGCCGATGCGCCGACCGCCGGCAGTCCGCCTGCGGCGAGCGTCGCCGCCCGGCGGCCGTGGCCGATCGGCTGGGCGGTGCGGATGACGGCGAGGTCCACCGCCGTGCGCCGCGCCTGCCAGTCGGCCTGCCGGTATTCGGGATGGACGCGGCGGTCGACGATCTCGTTGATCAGCGGCTGCCGGCCGGGCCCGAAGATGAGCACGGCGATGCGGCCGTTGCCGGCGACGCAATGGGCGGCGGTCAGCACCAGCCGCTCGCCCAGCACCGCGCCGGTGCAGAAGCCCTGGCCGCCGGTGATGATCACCGTCTCGGCGGCGACCGGATCACCGTCGGAGACGGGAGCGCCGCCGATCACCGCCGCAGCCGGCGTCGCACCGGCGAGAACGAGCGCCGCCAGCGCCCGGAAAGTCCAATGCACGTCGTCACCTCGATGTGGGTCGGGTCCGAGAAGGCCCGTGCCCGCCGCCCGTGTCAACACGATGGCGGACCATCGCCGCCGCACGCCGTCGTGAACCCCGACGCGTCTCACCGCCACGCATCAGCGATATCCGCGAGGCCCCGATGAGCCTGATCCTGACCTCTCCGCCGGCCGCCGAGCCGCTCTCCCTCGCCGAGCTCAAGGCCTTCCTGCGTGTCGACGGCACGGAGGAGGACGGCCTGATCGGTTCTGTCGCGAGCGCCGCCCGCGCCCATCTCGAGGCGCTGACGCGGCGCGCCTTCGTCACCCAGGGCTGGCGCATCCTGCGCGACGCCTGGCCGCCGACCGGGTTTCTCGCCCTGCCGCTCGGCCCGGTGCGGAGCCTGGACGCCGTCACCGTCACCACGGCGGAGGGCGCGGTCGCCGTGCCGACCGACCGCTTCCGGCTCGACGGGACCGCCGTGCCGCCGCGCCTCGCCTGGCGGGTGGGGGAGGTGCCGCAGCCCGCCCCGCGCCTCGCCGGCATCGCGCTCGACGTCACCGCCGGGTTCGGCCCGCCGGAGGACGTGCCGCCACCGCTCCTGCAGGCGCTGCGGCTGCTCGCCGCCTACTGGTTCGAGAACCGCTCGCTGGTCAGCGTCGGCCACGAGGTCGCGGTCATGCCGCGCATGGTCCAGGACCTCGTCGCGCCCTTCGTCACGCGGAGGGTGGCATGAACCCCGGAGACTTCCGACACCGCCTCTATGTCGAGGCGCCCTACGAGGTGCCGGACGGCGCCGGCGGCGTC
>LNFH01000364.1 GCA_001464235.1 Rhizobiales bacterium Ga0077556
GGCGCGCGGCCGGCGGATTCGCCCTTCCTGCGCCGGCCGGACCTCCTGAAGAGCCTCGTGCTCTACTGGCAGCGTCACCCCTCCCTGTCCTATCTGTTCTCCGGGCTGTTCATCGGCCCGACGAGCCAGGCGCCGCGGGTGGACGAGGCGCGCCATGACGGGCTCTACGAGCTCGAGATCGCCATGGCCATGGTGCCGAAGCCCGGCGAGGGCGAAGCGCCGCCGCCCTGGCTGGTCGACCGGCTGTTCCGCAACCTCCTCGTCGATTCCACCGGCAACACCCACCGCACCGAACTGTGCATCGACAAGCTGTTCTCGCCCGACGGTCCCTCGGGACGGCTCGGGCTGGTCGAGTTCCGCGGCTTCGAGATGCCGCCGGACGCGCGGATGAGCCTCGCCCAGCAGCTCCTCATCCGCGCCCTCGTCGCCTGGTTCTGGAAGGAGCCGCAGGACGGGCCGCTGGTGCGCTGGGGCACCGCCCTGCACGACCGGTTCATGCTGCCGCATTTCGTGTGGGAGGATTTCCTCGGCGTGCTCGGCGACCTCGGCCGCGCCGGCTATGCCTTCGACCCCGCCTGGTTCGAGGCGCAGTTCGAGTTCCGCTTCCCCCTCGCCGGCCAGGTGGACCATGCGGGCGTGCGCATGGAGATCCGCCAGGCGCTGGAGCCCTGGCACGTGCTCGGCGAGGAAGGGGCGATCGGCGGCACGGTGCGGTTCGTCGATTCGTCCGTCGAGCGCCTGCAGGTGCGGCTGATGGGCCTGCAGCCGGAGCGCCACACGGTCACCTGCAACGGCCGTCCCGTGCCGCTGACCGCCACCGGCCGTAGCGGCGAGTTCGTCGGCGGCGTGCGCTTCAAGGCCTGGCAGCCGCCCTCCGGCCTGCATCCGACCATTCCGGTCCATGCGCCGCTGACCTTCGACGTGGTGGACATCTGGAGCCGCCGGTCGATGGGCGGCTGCGTCTATCACGTCGCCCACCCGGGCGGGCGCAACTACGACACCTTCCCCGTCAACGCCTACGAGGCCGAGGCGCGACGCCGCGCCCGGTTCCAGGAGCACGGCCACACGCCGGGCCTGGTCGATCCGCCGCGGGCAGAACGGTCGGGAGAGTTTCCAGCGACCCTCGACCTGCGCCGTCCGCCGGTGCATTGAGAGACATGACGTTCCGGAGCCAACGCACGAGCGACCACCGCGCCGAGCGCATCCTCGCGATGCTGGCGCGCTACCAGCCCGTGCCCGGCGTCTACGACGAGATCCTCGACGAGCGCGGCGAGCCGCGCGCCCACTGGCAGCCGGTGCTGGCGACCCTCGCCGATCTCGGGCCCCGGGAGCTGGAGAAGCGCTTCGCCGGCGCCGACCGCTACCTGCGCGATTCCGGCGTCTTCTACCGGGTCTACGACGACCCGAAGAACGGCGAGCGGGCCTGGCCGCTGGCGCATCTGCCGCTGGTCATCGCGCCCGACGAGTGGCGGGCGCTGTCGGAGGGGCTGATCGAGCGCGCCGGCCTGCTGGAACACGTGCTGAAGGATCTGTTCGGCCCGGCCGACCTCGTCAGCGACGGCCTCGTTCCCGGCGCCACCATCGCGGGCTCGCCGGACTTCCTGCGGCCCCTGGTCGGCACGCCGCCGCGGGGCGGCTCCCACCTCCTCTACTACGCGGTCGACGTCGGCCGCGGGCCGGACGGGCGCTGGTGGGTGCTCGGCGACCGGGCGCAGGCGCCGTCGGGCGCCGGCTATGCGCTGCAGAACCGCCTCGCCATGTCGCGCTCGCTGCCCGAGATCTACCGCAACCTGCCGGTGGAGCGGCTCGCGGGCTTCTTCCAGGCGCTGCGCTCGGAGTTCTCCGGCCATGCAGCGGCGACGGATTCGCGCGTCGCGGTGCTGACGCCCGGCCCGCTGAACGAGACCTATTTCGAGCACGCCTTCCTCGCCCGCTATCTCGGATTTCTCCTCGCCGAGGGTGCCGACCTCACGGTGCGTGACGACATGCTCTATGTCCGCACGGTCTCGGGCCTGAAGAAGCTCGAGATGGTCTGGCGCCGCCTCGACGCCGACTTCGCCGATCCGCTCGAGCTCAACCCGCGCTCGCAGCTCGGCGTCGCCGGCCTCGTCCACGCCATCCGCTCCGGCAAGGTGACGCTCGCCAACGCCCTCGGCTCGGGTGTGCTGGAAGCGCGCTCGCTCCTCGCCTTCCTGCCCTCCATCGCCCGCGCCCGGCTCGGTCGCGACCTCGCCATTCCCCATGTCGCGACCTGGTGGTGC
>LNFH01000365.1 GCA_001464235.1 Rhizobiales bacterium Ga0077556
ACGGACCCGTCCGGCGACAGGCCGATGCCGTTCGGCGTCACCATGGGATGGGCGACTTCGGTGATGAAGGAGCCGTCGGCCCTGGCGTAGTAGACGCCGCCGCGGTCCATGTCGCGCGGCCGCGCCTTGCCGAGGTCGGTGAAGTAGAAGCCGCCCTGGTCGTCGAAGACGATGTCGTTGGGGCCCTTGAACGGGCAGGCCGCGGTGGCGGTGTAGAGCACCTCCAGCGCGCCGGTGGAAAGGTCCAGCCGCTCGATCCGCCCGCCGGAGTAATCGTCCGCCTGGCCGATGGGCAGGAGACCGCGCGCATCGCCCGGCGGCGTCCATTTGAAGCCGCCGTTGTTGCAGACGTAGAGCTTGCCGTCCGGCCCGAGCGCGAGACCGTTGGGACCGCCGCCCGGCCGCGCCAGGTAGCTGACCGTCCCGTCCGGCGCGACCTTCGTCACCGTGCCGCGGCCGATCTCGACCAGCAGCACCGTGCCGTCGGCGAGGATCACCGGCCCCTCGGGAAACAGGAGACCCGAGGCGAGTTCGCGAAAGTCCATGTCCATGCCGTCCTCCCGATGCCGGCCCTTGCTTGGGCTCTGTCCGCCCGGCGCGGCCGGCGGGGCCCGTTCATCAGAGCACCGCTCTGGTCGCGAGGCGAGCCCGGCTCCCGCAGGGCAGACCGGTCTCCGCCGCCGGCCCGACGAAGCTCGACATTGCGCCGTCACGGTTCCTGGGGCTTGATGCCCCCGTCGACGAGCGGGAGACGGCATGGCCACCGAGATCGAGCGCAAGTTCCTGGTCGTCGGCGACGGCTGGAAAAAGGCGCCGCGCGTGCGGGCCATCGCCCAGGGCTATCTCGCCACCACCCCCGCCTCCGTGCGCATCCGTATCCAGGACGGGGCCGCCACCCTCACCGTCAAGGGCGAGGTCGAGGGGCTCGTGCGCGACGAGTTCGAATACGCCATCCCCCTCGCCGATGCCGAGGCCATGATGCGCCTCTGCCCGCAGCCCCCCATCGTCAAGAAGCGCCACGAGATCGTCCATGCCGGCAAGCTCTGGCAGGTCGACGCCTTCGAGGGGGAGCTCGCCGGGCTCGTCGTCGCCGAGGTGGAGCTGGAGAGCGCCGACGAGGTCATCACCCTGCCGGACTGGGTCGGCCGGGAGGTCACCGACGACCGCCGCTATCGCAATTCCTCCCTGATCCGCGGCGGTCTCGCCGGGCTCGACCTGTCCGCCACCGGTCCGCGGCGCTGCACCGGCTGACCCGCAGGCACGGCGTCTGGTCGCGGCGATGGACCGGTGCTAGACCGGGAGCGGTCCAAGGTTCCCCCGCATCCCCAGATCCCCAGAGAAGGCTCGGATGTCAGTCGTCACCAGCATCGAAGATCTCCGCATCCTCGCCAAGCGGCGGGTCCCGCGCATGTTCTACGACTACGCGGATTCAGGGTCGTGGACCGAGGGCACCTACCGGGCCAACACGACCGACTTCGCGAAGATCAAGCTGCGCCAGCGCGTGGCGGTCGACATGCGCAACCGCTCCCTCGCCACCGAGATGATCGGCCAGCCGGTGTCCATGCCGGTGGCCCTCGCCCCGACCGGCCTCACCGGCATGCAGCATGCGGACGGGGAAATCCTCGCGGCCCGCGCCGCCAACAAGGCCGGCATCCCCTTCACCCTGTCCACCATGAGCATCTGCTCGCTGGAGGACATCGCCGAGGCCACCGGCAAGCCCTTCTGGTTCCAGCTCTACGTGATGCGCGACCGCGAATTCGCGGCGAACCTGATCGACCGCGCCAAGAAGGCGGGCTGCTCGGCGCTCGTGCTCACCCTCGACCTGCAGATCCTCGGCCAGCGCCACAAGGACATCAAGAACGGCCTGTCCGCCCCGCCGAAGCCGACCATCAAGAACCTGATCAACCTCGCCACCAAGCTGCGCTGGTGCATGGGCATGCTCGGCACCAAGCGGCGCACCTTCGGCAACATCGTCGGCCACGCCAAGGGCGTCGACGACATGTCCTCGCTCTCGTCCTGGACCTCGGAGCAGTTCGACCCGGCGCTGAACTGGGACGACGTGAAGTGGATCAAGGACCGCTGGGGCGGCAAGCTGATCCTGAAGGGCATCCTCGACGCCGAGGACGCGGAACTGGCGCTCGGCTCCGGCGCCGACGCCATCATCGTCTCCAACCACGGCGGCCGCCAGCTCGACGGTGCCATGTCCTCCATCGAGGCCCTGCCCGGCATCGTTGAGGCCGTCGGCTCGAAGGTCGAGCTGCACATGGACGGCGGCATCCGCTCCGGCCAGGACGTCATCAAGGCGATCGCGCTGGGGGCCAAGGGCACCTATATCGGCCGCGCCTTCCTCTACGGCCTCGGCGCCAACGGCGAGGAGGGCGTCACCGCCGCCATCGAGATCATCCGCAAGGAGCTCGACATCACCATGGCGCTCTGCGGCCTGCGCGACATCAAGACGGTGGACGCCAACATCCTGGTGCGCTGAGGGCATTCCCCTCAGCGGCCCACCACCTCCGGCTCGTGCTCGGGCCAGAGCAGGGCGAGCCGCGAGGCCGTGCCCCAGGCATTGGCGGCGAACTGGCGCACCTCCAGCCCGACGCCCTCGTCCGCGAGGGTGATCAGGTTCCAGCTGTTGACCTGGCCGCGCAGCCGGTCGGACGTCGCCGTGCCGGCATGGATGATCAGCACGTCGTCACGGCCGACCGCGGTGCCCGTCACAGCCGTGCGCTCGCCCTCGGCTGGATTCCACAGGCTCGCATGGGCCCGGTGTCGATGGCCGAGCAGGATGAGGCTGCGCGGGCGCCGCGCCAGCGTCGCCAGCAGGAGGTCGCC
This sequence comes from Rhizobiales bacterium Ga0077556, assembly GCA_001464235.1. Classification (GTDB taxonomy): domain Bacteria; phylum Pseudomonadota; class Alphaproteobacteria; order Rhizobiales; family Phreatobacteraceae; genus Phreatobacter. Next base: position 2,833 of record LNFH01000365.1, read on the forward strand.
CCGCGTCACCAGGTCGTAGTCGTGCTCGGTATCCTCGCCATAGGCGACGGGGTGATGGGCGGTGACGACGAGGATGCGCGGATCCCGTTCGGCGCTCGCCACCGCCGCGATCTGCGCCGGAGCGATCCGCCCGCGCGACCAGTTGAGATAGGGGCCATAGGGCCGCGCGCTGTTGATGCCCTTCACCAGCACGATTCCGCCGGACCATTCCGGCGCCAGCCCTTCGGTGATGTAGCGGCGCCAGCGGCGGAAGGGCCGGAAGACCATCTCCCACAGCGGAATGGTCGGGATGTCGTGATTGCCGGGCACCACGAGGTAGGGCGCCGGGATGCGGTCGAGGAAG
>LNFH01000366.1 GCA_001464235.1 Rhizobiales bacterium Ga0077556
TCCAGTGGACGCGGCACGATGACGGCGAGAGCGCCCGGCTTCACCGCGAAGCGCAGCGGCGTGTTCACCCGCCGGATCTCGCCGTCGTTGAGGATCGTCAGCCACTGGCGGCGGGCGTCGATGGTGAGCACGGGGGTCTCCCGATAGGCGATGTCCGGATCATTGCGCGCCCTCCCCCCGAAGATCGAGGCGGCGAGCTTGAACAGGGTCAGGTAGCCCCGCTCCCTAGCCGCATAGACCGCCAGCAGGCCGGCATCCAGCTTCTCGCGGAAGGGAACGCGCGAGACGATCTCGGCCAGCGGATTGACCGACACGATGACGCCGCGCGTCTCCTCCGTCCAGGCGCTGCGGTCGTCGCGGATGGCGAGCGCCGCCGGGCGCAGGGTCATGGCCTTCATGCCGGTCCGCAGGAAGGAGAGCATGGTCGCGCCCATGCGGCCGCGCGCCTCCTCGCGGTAGCGCTGCAGCTTGGCGAGCGGACCGATGACGCTAGTGCACAGGAAGAGCTTGCCGTTGACCATTCCCACGTCGATGGCGCGCCGCTCGCCGTCGACGAGCGCGGCCACCGCGAGCACGGGATCGAGGGGGATGAGGAGGTCGCGCGCCAGCTGGTTCACCGTCCCCTGGGGCACGATGGCGAGCGCCGTCTTCGTGTCGCAGAAGGCCTCCGCCACGGCCAGGATCGTGCCGTCGCCGCCGAGCACCACGACGATGTCCGGCGCCTGTTCCTTGCAGGCGGCGATGGCCTCGGCCAGGCGGCCGCCGCCGGCCATGAAGATGCGCGGATAGACCCCCCGGGCGGTGATGGACGCGACGATGGCTTCGACGGCCCGGCTGCCGCGGCCGCCGAAGCCGGAACGGCTGTTCGCCAGCACGGCGACCGACGGCGTGCCGTCGATGCCGAAAATGCCTGTCTCCGCCATGTGAAGGGTTCCCCGGGTGACGCGCCGCTGCGGGGCGCGGTCATAGCAACGGCCGGGAGCCCCGAGAGTTCCAGGGGACATGAGCGCGCAGGCGCGTCAGGCAGCGAACCCCGCCAAAGCAAAGGGCCGCCTTGCGGGCGGCCCTGGGATCGTCAGGCGAAGGTGCGTCGGTCAGCGACGGGCGCCGCGGGCGGCAGCCTTGGCGCGGGCCTCGGCATAGGCCGCGATCTCGCGGTAGATCTGCTTCGGACGCGCCTTGGCGCGGGCCTCTTCTTCCTCGAGACGCTTCAGCTCGGCCTCTTCGGCCGCGATGCGCTCGGCTTCCTTGCGGGCAGCTTCCTCGGCAGCCTGGCGCTCGGCCTCGGCCCGGCGGATCGCTTCCTTCGCAGCCTCCCGCGCGGCGCGGGCCTCGGCGACGGCGCGGCGCTCGGCCTGGCGCCTCTGGAATTCCGGATCATCCGGACCCGGGCGCGAACGGAACTTCTCCAACAGTGCCTGCTTAGCCTTCTGGGCAGTCTCAAGGCGTTCGGACAGGCCGTTCTGGGTATGGATGGACAAAGGGCAGTGATCCTTGGTTCGTCTGGCTGGTACGGGGGCGATGGAGGGACGTCGCAGGCGGGAGGCGCGCCCCGGATCTCCGGAGGCCTCGTCGCGACTGCATCCCGGTACAGAAAGCGTCACGGAACGTCAACGTCAAACCACCTTGTCGTGACATATGGTTGACGCTTGGCAGCTATTCCAGTGCCGCGGGCCGTCAGGCCGCCTCTCCGCCGGTCGCGCCGGAGCGGACCAGCACCCTGAGGAGGTCGCTGCGCACCGATTCGATATGGCGCTGGAGAAAGGTACAGGCCTCCTCGAACCGGCGGTCGCGGCACAGCCCGATGAGGGCCGCATGTTCCTGCTCGGCAATTCCCATGGCCGCGGTGTTGGACAGCTGCACGCGGGTGTAGCGGTCGCTGGTCTGCAGCAGCGCGGCGACGATCGACTGGGTGCGCGGCAGCCGCGCCTTCGTATAGAGCGCCATGTGGAACTCGGCGTTGATGACGCCCCACTGGCCGACGTCGCCGGCGGCGATCGCCGCCACGAAACGCGCCTGGATGGCGTCGAGCGCCGCGTGGTCGGCTGCGTCGAAACGCGGCCCCGACTGCGCCAGCAGCCGCGGCTCAAGCAGGCATCGCAGGTCGAAGACGTCGTTCACCTCGTCGAGCGAGAGTTCGGAGACGATGGCGCCCTTGTGCGGCACGATGCGTACGAAACCCTCGGCCTCAAGCTGGAACAGCGCTTCGCGCACGGGAATGCGGCTGACGCCATAGGTCTCGGCCAGCGCGTCCTGGCGCAGCTGCGTGCCGGCGGGGTGCTCGCCGGCGAGGATCGCCTGGCGCAGTCTGTCGACGATGGCGGCCGACAACGTGCGGTGCTTGAGGGGTGCTGACATCCGATTCCTGAAAACCCGATTGCGCCATCGGATCACGAAATTCCGCCCTTGCCCATCCGCACCGGGCGCAGGACCGGTGCGGGAAGCCTGCCTGCGGCGGGAGGTAAGAAAGTCCTTCCGCGGGCATTGACTCCCTGATTGTATAAAATCTACGATACCACAGTTCCAGAGCAAAACACATCGGGGATCCACCGATGGCGCACCAGGCCATTCCCTCCGGGCGCATCAGCGCGCCCGCACAGGCCCTGCAGTCCCTCTCCGCCGGCCTCCTGGCGGTCGAGCGGCTGGCCATCATGGGATTCATGTTTCTGCTGACCGGCCTCATCCTCCTCAACGTCGTCACCCGCTACAGCGGCGTGCCGATCTACTGGGTCGACGAATCCGCGGTCTATTCGGTGGTCTGGCTCACCTTCATCGGCGCCTCCGCCATGACGCGGCTGAGGCTGGACTTCGCCGTCTCCATGCTGACGGAGCGCCTGTCGGAGCGCGGCCGGACCGCGGCCAAGGTCATCGCCACCGCCATGGTCGTCACCTTCGGGCTGTCGCTCGCGGCCATGTGCTGGCTGTGGATGGACCCGGTCGGCATCGCCCGCGCCGGCTTCGACGCCCGCGCCTTCGCCGGCGAGACCTTCAACTTCCTCTACACCGAGCGCACGCAGACGCTGAACTGGCCGACCTGGGTGCTCTACCTGATCCTGCCGATCTTCGCGGTGTCCATGATCATCCACGGCCTCGCGAATCTCGTCGAGGACATCGGACTGGTGCCGCCCGCGGCCATCCGCGGCTTCGTCCTCTCCGACGTCGACGGGGTGAACTGATGATCACCTCCGCCGCCTTCATGGCCGTCATGCTGGTCGGCGTGCCGATCGGCCTGTGCCTCTGCCTCGCCGGCATCGTCTACATCATCGCCTCGGGCAACCCGCTGTTGTTCCAGTCCTATCCGCTGCAGATGTTCGGCGGCGTCGACAGCTACGGCCTCATCGCCATCCCGCTCTTCATCCTGATCGGCGAGATCATGAACGGCGGCGGCATCACCAAGCGCATCGTCGACCTCGCCATGGCGGTCATCGGCTCGGTGCGCGGCGGTCTCGCCTACGTCAACATCCTCGCCAACATGTTCGTCGCCTCCATCCTCGGCTCGGCCACGGCGCAGGTCGCGATCATGTCGCAGATCATGGTCCCGGAGATGGAGAAGCAGGGCTACGACAAGACCTTCGCGGCCGGCCTCACCGCCTATGGCGGCATGCTCGGGCCGATCATCCCGCCCTCGGTCATGTTCGTCGTCTATTCGGTGCTGGCGCAGGTCTCGGTCTCGGACATGCTCATCGCCGGCATCGTGCCCGGCGTGCTGCTGACCCTGCTCTTCTTCGTCGTCATCGCCCTGATGGGCTACGTCTACAACTACCCCAAGGCCGAGAAGCGCACCGCGCGCCAGCGCATCGCCACCATCCTCGATGCCGCCCCGACGCTCGCCATTCCCGTCGTCATCGTCGGCTCGATCCTCGGCGGGCTCGCCAACGCCACGGAATCCGCCGCGGTCGGGGCCGTCGCCGCCGCTCTCGTCGGCCGCTTCTGGACCAAGCAGTTCTCCTTCTCCCGCCTGCCCGAGATGATGCTGCGCGCCGGCGTCTATTCCGCCATCGTGCTGTTCCTGGTGGCCGCGGCCGCCGTCTTCTCCTGGATCCTCATCTACGGGAAGGTGCCGCAGGAGACCGCCGCCTGGATCCAGACGGTCGCCAAGGATCCCGTCTCCTTCATGCTGCTGGCCAACGTCATCCTGCTGGTCATCGGCACGGTGATCGACGGCGTGCCCGGCCTGATCATGACGGTGCCGATCCTCCTGCCCATCGCCACCGAGGTCTATGGCATCGACCCCCGGCACTTCGGCGTGGTGGTGGTGATCAACCTCGTCCTCGGCCTGCTCTCGCCGCCGGTGGGCCTGTGCTTCTTCGTCGCCGCCGCCGTCACCGGGGCGAAGCCGGGGAAGATGTTCCTCGTCACCATGCCCTTCTTCGGGGTCAGCTGCATCCTGCTGATCCTGCTCTCGCTCTACCCCTTCCTCTCCCTCGCGCTGATCAAGTGAATGCCTCCCTCCAACCCCTCAGGAGCATGACCATGACCCTCTCCCGCCGCCACCTCCTCGCCGCCGGCGCCGCCCTGCCGCTCGCCGCGCCCTCCCTGGCGCTGGCGCAGGCGAAGGAGTTCCGCCTCGGCATCCTCACACCGGCCGGCCACCCCTGGAACCGCGCCGCGCTGAAGGTCGGCGAGGACCTTAAGGCCGCCACCAACGGCCGCCTGACCCTGACCGTGTTCCACTCCGGCCAGCTCGGCAACGAGGCGGCCATGCTGCAGCAGATGCAGTCGGGCGCCCTCGACATGGGCTGGATCATGGCCGCCGAGCTCGGCTCGCGCGTGCCGACCATCGCCGCCATCACGGCGCCCTACGTGGTCGATTCCACCCCGAAGATCGCCAAGCTCGTGCGCGACCCCGTCGCCATGAAGCTCTTCGACGTGCTCCCCCGCGAGACGGGCACCATCGGCCTCGCCTGGGGCATCACCGGCATGCGCGCGGTCTTCGCGGCGAAGGACATCTCCAAGGTCGCCGACATCCGCGGCATGAAGCTGCGCATCAACCCGACGCCGGTCTATCGCGACTTCTACCAGCTGCTCGGCGCCGCCCCGACCCCGATCCCGACGCCGCAGGTCTTCGATGCCATGACCAACGGCCAGGTCGACGGCCTCGAGGCGGACCTCGAGTTCTCCTGGAACCAGCGCTTCGACAAGCCCTCCAAGTCGATCCTGCAGATGAACGCCGTCTTCATGCCGGTCATCGCCCTCGTCTCGGGCCGCGTCTGGCAGACGATCTCGGCGGCCGACCGCGAGCTCATCACCAAGACGGTGAAGGGAGCCCTCGACATCCAGATCGACGAGCTCGCCGGCAACGAACCGAAGCTCGTCGAGCAGTTCAAGGCGACCGGCATCCCCTTCCGCAACGCCGACCCGAAGGAGGCCGAGGCGGTGGTCGCCGAGTTCGACAAGATCTGGCTGCCCAAGGCCCCGATCCTCGCCGACCTGCGCAAGGCCGGCGCGGCGCTCTGAGCCCCACGAACACCGTCCGTCATCCCCGGCCGACCGAGCGTGAGCGAGGGAGGGGAAGGGGATCCAGGCGTTGCAGCGCTCGCGTTCGCGGCCCCTGGACCCCCTTCCCTCGGCCTGCGGCCTCGCCGGGGGTGACGGGCCGTCAAGCCATTCCCCATCCGCCCGCGGCACCCCGAGTGCCGCCGCGCCACGACATTCTCTGGAGAAAACCCCATGGCACCCCGCATTTCCTGGGAAGGCGTCTTCCCGGCCGTCACCACCCAGTTCCACGCCGACCTCTCGCTCGACATCGACGCCACCGCCAAGGTGATGGACAACCTGATCCGCGACGGCGTCTCGGGCCTCATCGTCTGCGGCTCGGTGGGCGAGAACACCTCGCTCGAGCGGCGCGAGAAGATCCAGATCATGGAGACCGCCAAGGCGGTCGCCGCCGGCCGCGTGCCCGTGCTTTGCGGCATCGCCGAGTTCACCACCGCCTTCGCGGTGGAAACCGCCAAGGAAGCCGCCCGCATCGGCATCGACGGCATCATGGTCATGCCGGCGCTGGTCTATTCGTCCAAGCCCCACGAGACGGCGCAGCACTTCCGGACGGTCGCCACCGCCACCGACCTGCCGGTGATGCTCTACAACAACCCGCCGATCTACAAGAACGACGTCACCCCGGACATCCTGGTCTCGCTCGCCGACGTCGACACGGTCGTCTGCTTCAAGGATTCGTCCGGCGACACCCGCCGCTTCATCGACACCCGCAACATGGTCGGCGACCGCTTCGTGCTCTTCGCCGGCCTCGACGACGTCATCGTCGAGAGCGTCGCCATGGGCGCCGTCGGCTGGGTCTCCGGCATGTCCAACGCCTTCCCGCGCGAGGGCGAGACCCTGTTCCGCCTCGCCAAGGCCGGCCGCTTCAAGGAGGCCATGCCGCTCTACGAATGGTTCATGCCGCTCCTCCACCTGGACGCGCGTCCCGACCTCGTCCAGTGCATCAAGCTGTGCGAGCACATCATGGGCCGCGGCACCGCGCTGACCCGGCCGCCGCGCCTCGCCCTGCTGCCGCACGAGGCGGCGGAGGTCCAGGCCATGATGGCCAAGGCCCTCGCGAACCGGCCGAAACTGCCCGACGTCGGCCTCAAGGTCGCCGCCTGACTCCCGCCGTCACCAACGATCACGTGATGTGGAATTAACGCAATCTTCGGGTGTGCCGTGCTGCAGTGCGGCCACCTGAGGGTGTCATGGACGAGAATGAACATGGGTTCAGTCCCCCGCACTGGGGCCTGACGCGCTGGTTGGCCGGCACGAGCCAGCCGGTCCCGGAGGACGTGCGCGCCGCCCTCGTCGCCTCCCTCTTCGGCGCCATCCCCATCTTCCTCGGCGGCGTCGGCAATACGCTCACCATCGCCGTCCTCGTGACGCTCTGGCACCCGGCGCCGCTGCTGATCGCCTGGTGCGCGCTCGAGGTCGTCATCTCCCTCAGCCGCTTGGCGATCCTGCTGCACGCGCGCCGCGCCGTGCGCCTTGGCGG
>LNFH01000367.1 GCA_001464235.1 Rhizobiales bacterium Ga0077556
GGCCTCGGCGCCTGCCTCATCCTCCTCACCGGCGACTGGCCCACCGCCATCGTCGTCTGCATCTCCGCCGCCGGCATGGTCGGGGGCATGTGCTTCCGCTATGTCGGCGCGCCGCGCCTCGCCACAGCCGTCATCGCCGGCGCGCTGCTGCCGGCCACCGCGGGCGCGATCCTGTCCGGAAACCCGATCCTGCTGGTCTCCGCCGTCCAGGCGCCCGCCCTGCTCGTCGCCATGAGCATGGCCGCCTTCCAGCTCCACCGCATGCTCGTCGCCACCATGATGGCCGAGCGCGAGCAGCGCCAGCGCACCCGGCTCGACGTGCTCACCGGCCTCGCCAACCGCAACGGCCTGGTCGAGGACCTGGCGGGACGTCTCGCCCGCGGCACGGAGCAGGACGCGCCCTTCGCCCTGCTCTATCTCGACCTCGACGGCTTCAAGGCGGTCAACGACACCTACGGCCATCTCGTCGGCGACCGGGTCCTCGCCATGGTCGCCGAGCGCCTGCGGGAGATCGTCGGGCCCGGTGACACGGCCGCCCGGCTCGGCGGCGACGAGTTCGTCGTGCTCGCGACCGGCGGCAGCGCGATTTCCGCGCTGGCCCTCGGTCGCGCCCTGCTCGCCGCCATTGCCGCGCCCTATCCGCTGGCCGATGGCCGCACCGCCCGCATCGGGGTGAGCATCGGCATCGCCCTCGCCCCCACCGACGGGGCCGACGCGGATACGCTGATGACCCGCGCCGACACCGCCCTTTATGTCGCCAAGGCCCGCGGCAAGGCCGCCGTCGCGCTCGCCAGCGAGGTCGACGGCGACACCCGCTCGCTCTGGGAGGCCATGCGCCGGTCCGGTGCCGGCCCCCGCGACCACCAGCTGGCGCGCGCCGGCTAGCGCAACGGCGCCCTCTGGCGCCGGGACACAGTGCAGTGAACCACCGGTCTTTCTGTACCGCCGTTTACGCGACGTTGAGGCGGATCGGTCATCAGTCCCGCAAATCACGGCGGAGTCGCGCGAATGCAGACTGAGAAGGCGAGGTTTTCGGCACCTGAATGGCGGTTCACCCGCTGGCTGGCGGAATCGCCTGCCGGAACGCCTGACGCCATCCGGCAACGCCTCGTCGCGGAGCTCTTCGGCAACCTGCCGGTGTTCTACGGCGGGCTGATCGCCACGCTCGTCGGCCCTCTCAGCGTGGTCGTCTTCAAACCGAGCGCCCTCTTCATCGCCTGGCTGGCGATGGAGGTGATCATCTGTGCGGTGCGCCTGACCGTGCTGGTGCATGGCCGGCGTGCGGCGCTGCGCGGCGAGAAGACCTGGACGGACCTCCACATCGTCATGGCCCTCGCCTGGAGCGCCAATCTCGGCCTCGGCTGCCTGATGGCGATTCTCTCCGGAGACTGGCTGATCGCGACGGTCGCCTGCGTGCCGGCCGCCGCCATGGTCGGCGGCATCTGCTTCCGCAACTTCGCCGCCCCGCGGCTCGCCTCGGCCATGATCGCCCTGTCGCTGTCGCCGATGCCCGTCGCCACCCTGCTGTCGGGCGAGCCGGCGCTGATCGGCGTCACCATCCTGGTGCCGCTCTTCCTGTTCTCGATGAGCGTGTCGGCCTTCCAGATGAACGCCACCGTCGTCTCCGCCATGGTGGCCGAGCGCGAGATCCGCCACCGCGCCTGCCACGACGACCTGACGGGCCTGTGCAACCGCGCCCACCTCGTGACCCAGCTCGACGAGCGCCTCGCCCGCGAGCGGCCCGATGGCCTCGCGCTCTTCTATCTCGACCTCGACGGCTTCAAGCAGGTCAACGACACCTTCGGCCACGCCACCGGCGACCGCCTGCTCCAGCTCGTCTCCGAGCAGATCAATGCGAGCGTTCGGGCAGGAGACGTCACCGCCCGTCTCGGCGGCGACGAGTTCGTCGTCCTGGCCGACGGGCTCGACCGCAGCGCTGCCCTCGCCCTCGGCCACAGCCTGTCGGAGCGTATCGCCCGCAGCTACGCCGTGAACGGGCACGACTGCGTCATCGGCGTCAGCGTCGGCATCGCCCTCGCGCCCGCCCAGGGCCGCGACGCCACCAGCCTGCTGGCGGCCGCGGACGCCGCGCTCTACACGGCCAAGGGCCGCAGCGCCCCCGCCGTGGTGCTGGCCGGCGAGACCATCGCGCGCGCGCCCTCCATGGTGCCGGCACCGCAGGCCCCCCTGCCGCGGCCCGCGGGACTGCACCTCAGCCCGACCTGAGACACGGTTGCGCGGCGCCCGCCGCCGCCGCATACCCATGTCGTCCTGATGGGGATCCCGGCGCCATGACCCGCTTCACCTTCACCTGCATCGACGGCCACAGGCTCCATCCCGCAGCTCGCCGGCGACACCATGTTCGCGCGCCGCCAGGACTTCCTCGCCCGCCACGACTGGATCCGCACCGGCCTGATGTTCGAGCCGCGCGGCCACGACATGATGTCGGGCTCCATCCTCTATCCGCCGACCCGGCCCGACTGCGACGTCGGCATCCTCTTCATCGAGACCTCGGGCTGCCTGCCCATGTGCGGCCACGGCACCATCGGCACGGTCACCACCATCATCGAGCACGGGCTCGTCACCCCGAAGACGCCGGGCGTGCTGATGCTGGACACGCCGGCCGGCCTCGTCGAGGCGCGCTATGTCCAGAACGGTCCCTATGTGGAGAGCGTGCGCCTCACCAACGTGCCGTCCTTCCTGCTCGGGCGCGGCTACGAAGTCGAGGTCGAGGGCTTGGGCACGCTGACGGTGGACGTCGCCTATGGCGGCAACTTCTACGCCATCGTCGAGCCGCAGCCGGGCTATGGCGACCTCGACGACCTCCAGCCGTCGGACGTGATCCGTTTCTCGGCCCTGCTGCGCAAGGCCTTCAACGCCCGCCACGCCATCGTCCATCCGGAGAACCCGGCGCTCGACCGCCTGACCCACGTGCTGTGGACCGGCGCGCCTCGCAACGGCGGCACGGCCCGCAACGCCGTCTTCTACGGCGACAAGGCCATCGACCGGTCGCCCTGCGGCACCGGGACCTCGGCCCGCATGGCCCATCTCGCCGCCACCGGGCGGCTGAAGGAAGGCGAGGACTTCGTCCACGAGTCGATCATCGGCTCGAAGTTCACCGGCCGGATCGAGGGACGCGGAAAGGTCAGCGACCTGGACGCCATCATCCCCTCCATCGAGGGCTGGGCGCGGGTGACGGGCATCAACACCATCTTCATCGACCACCGCGACCCCTACTGGGAGGGGTTCCAGGTGGCGGACCGGTAGAGCACGCAGCCGCCGGCGGCTCCAAGGCCCCTCACCCTTCCCTCTCCCCGCAAGCGGGGAGAGGGGGTGCGAGCGTCGCGTCTCTCAGCCGGCCGGCGTGCGTGACAGTCCGCGCTGCGAACGGTGGGCTTGGCCGAAATTCCCTCTCCCCGCTCGTTCCAACCGTCGTGCTTGGCAGTCCGCTTCGAGAGCGGCGCGCTTGGTCGAAGTCCCCCTCTCCCCGCCTGCGGGGAGAGGGTAAGGGTGAGGGGCCATCAGGAAGACCGGTGCCCCTCCACTCAACCCTGCGGCGCCACCACCGGATGGGCCGCGCGATAGGGCTCGATGCGCACGATGCCGGCGGCCATGAGGGCCACCTTCGCCGTCGGCGCTATGACCAGCGCGCCGCCGTCGCCGCGGCGCACGCCATACTGCCAGACGGTCATCTGCCCGCGCGCGGCGATGGTCTTCGCCAGCGCCTCCACCGGATTGCCCGCGCCGAGGCCGGCGACCTCCGCCGCGGTCAGGCCGACGACGATCGTGTCGCGCGGGCCGACGACGTTGAAGAGCGTCACGGCCGCCGTCTCGGCGAGGGCCGGCGCCAGCCCGAACGGGACGACGGCGGCTGCGGCGAGCGAGGCGAGGATGCGGCGGCGGTTGGCCTGGCGCAGGATGAGGGCGGTCATGGGATCGGTCTCCGGATGGCGGGGCGGGACATGGCCCGCTGTTCGGCCCGGCTTGTCGTCCCCCGCGGTTTCAGCCGGACGTTCCGCATCGCCGGCGTCGTTTCAGGACTGAAAAGCCACAGCCCCGCGGGCATGGCCACCTCGCGCGCCGACGCCGCTTGACAGGGCGCGGGCGGAGCGGGATTAAGTTACGTTGTAACATTGCATACCGTGGAGTTGTCATGCGCCCCGCCCGCCTCGCCGTCTCTTCGGCAAGCCTCCTGGTCCTCGCCATGGCCGCGACGCCGGCCACGGCCCAGACGGCCCTGCCCGAGATCCTGATCGAGGCGCCGCGCAACCCCGACGGCGCGACGCGCGACCTCGGTCTCACCGACGGCCAGCTGCAGGTCATCGACCGCGCCTTCGTGCCCGTCACCGTGGTGCGGGAGACCGAAATCCGCCGCAACGGCGGCGGCACGCTCGGCGACCAGCTGAACACCACGTCCGGCGTCACCGGCTCGAGCTTCGCGCCGGGCGGCGCCAGCCGGCCGATCATCCGCGGTCTCGACAATGCCCGCGTCCGCATCCAGGAGAACGGCATCGGCGCCCAGGACGTCTCCGACCTCTCCGAGGACCACGCCGTGCCCATCGACCCGCTCGCCGCCGAGCGCATCGAGGTCGTCCGCGGCCCGGCGGCGCTGCGTTTCGGCTCGCAGGCCATCGGCGGCGTCGTCAACGTCACCAACGAGCGCATCCCGACCCGCCTCGGCACCCCCGGCGTCACCGGCATGATGACCGGCGGCCTCTCCTCGGTGGACCGCGGCATCGACGGCGCCGCCCGCGTACGCGGCTCCTCCGGCCAGTGGGCCTTCTCCGCCGACGTCTTCGGCCGCAATGCCGGCGACTATGCGACCCCTCAGGGCCGGCAGGACAATTCCTTCGCCCGCACTTTCGGCGGGTCCTTCGGCGCCTCCTACTTCTTCGACCAGGGCTATATCGGCGCGGCCATCTCGCAGTTCCGCTCGCTCTACGGCATTCCCGGCGCCAGTTCCGCGCCCGACCGCGTCCGCATCGACATGATCCAGACGCGCCTCGCCTCCAAGGGCGAGATCCGCTTCGACGGCTCGGTGGTCGACAACGTCCGCTTCTGGCTCGGCGGCTCGCTCTACCGCCACAACGAGCAGGCGCTCGAGCTCGGCTCCTTCGCCACCGCCTCCACCTTCCGCAACCAGGAGCTCGAGGGCCGCGTCGAGACGGCGTTCCGCCCGTTCCAGACCGGCCTCGGCACGCTCTCGACCACCGTCGGCGTGCAGTTCGGCGCCCAGAGCCTCGGCACCTCGGGCGAGGCCGGCGGCCTGCTCGCACCCACCAACACCCGCACCGCCGCAGCCTTCCTCTTCAACGAGCTGGCGCTGACCCAGACGACGCGCCTGCAGGCCGCCGCCCGCATCGAGCAGGCGCGCGTCTCCGGCACCGCCTCGATCTTCCCGGCCGGGCTCGATCCGGCCGGCGGCGCGCCGGTCGAGTTCGGCGCGGTGCGCAACTTCACGCCGATGAGCGCCAGCCTCGGCCTCCTACAGAACCTCCCCGGCGGCTGGGTGGCGAGCCTCACCGGGCAATATGTGGAGCGCGCCCCGCGCGCCCAGGAGCTCTACTCCAAGGGGCCGCACGAGGCCTCCGGCACCTTCGAGATCGGCAATCCGAACCTTAGCAAGGAGCGGGCGCAGACCATCGAGCTCGGCCTCCGGCGGGCGCAGGGCGCCTGGCGTTTCGACGCCACCGCCTATTACACCCGCTATTCCGGCTTCATCTACAAGCGCCTCACGGGCCTGACCTGCGACGACGACTTCGCCACCTGCGGCTCCGGCGGCGGCACCGAGCTGCGCCAGCTCGTCTTCTCCCAGCAGGACGCCACCTTCTACGGCGTCGAGCTGCGCGGCCAGGTCGACCTCGGCGAGATCGCCGGCGGCACCTTCGGCGTCGAGGGCCAGTACGACTTCGTCCGCGCCACCTTCGCCGACGGCACCAACGTGCCGCGCATCCCGCCCCATCGCCTCGGCGGCGGCCTGTTCTGGCGCGACGCCAACTGGTTCGCGCGGGTTTCGCTGCTGCACGCCTTCGCGCAGAACCAGATCGCGGCTGAAGAGACGGCCACCCCCGGCTACAACCTCCTCAACGCCGAGATCAGCTACCGCATGGACCTCAAGCCCGGCCAGGGCGCCCAGAGCCTCACCTTCGGGCTCGTCGGCACCAACCTCCTCAACGCCGACATCCGCAACCACGTCTCCTTCAAGAAGGACGAGGTGCTGATGCCCGGCCGCGGCGTGCGCTTCTTCACCACCGTCCGGTTCTGAGGCGCCGCACCCTCCCTTCGCCCGCGTTGACACCCGCGGCGGCGGCGCATTTCAATCGGTTCGCTGCCGGCTGACCCGGCTGACGGACGGGCTGACCATGCCGCGCCCCCGCGCCGCCGACTTCGACGACAAGCGCCGCCAGATCCGCGCGGCGGCCGCCCTCCTCTTCGCCCAGAAGGGCTATGACCGCACCTCCGTCGGCGACATAGCCCGCGCCTGCGCCATGTCGAAGCCGCTGGTCTACCACTACGTGGCGAGCAAGGAGGACCTGCTGGTCGCCATCATCGCCGACCATATCGAGGACCTGACCCAGCGCGTGCGTCGGGCGGCGCGGCGGGCGGCGCCAGAGGGCCGGCTGCTCGCCGTCGCCCAGGCCCTGCTCGACGGGTACCGGCAGACCGACGCGCTCCACAAGATCCACATCAACGAACTCGCCCGCCTGCCCGCCCCCGCCCAGGCCTCGCTGATGGCGGTGGAGCGCGAACTCGTCGCCATCTTCTCCGACGCCCTCGCGGCGGCGGTGCCGGAACTCGCCGGCTCGCCCCGCCTGACCGCCGTCACCATGTCGCTCTTCGGCATGCTGAACTGGCACTGCATGTGGTTCCGCACCGACGGTCCCATGTCGCGCGAGGCCTATGCCGACCTCGCCACCGGCCTCATCGTCGCCGGCGCCCGCGACCTCGCCGCCCGGCAGGCGCCCGTCGCGGCCGCCTAGCCGCCCCTTGCCGGTCCCCCGCGAAGGGCAGACAGTGCCGCCATGGCGACCTATCCGACCTTCCTGACCCGGCCGGGCCTGCGCGGCATCCTCACCGGCACGCTGGCCGTGCTGACGGCCGCCCTGATCCTGTCGGTCACCGCCGTGGTGGTCTGGACCGCAACCCGCGAGGCACAGCGCTCCATCGGCCGTTCCCTCGGCGACCTCGCCGCCTACATGCGCGAGGCGCTGGAGAGCGACGTCTACGAACGCTGGCGCTCGGCGCGCACCCTCTCCACCCTGCCCGCCTTCACCAATCCCGCCAGCAGCTATCCGGGCAAGCGCGTCATTCTCGACCGGGTGAAGGGCAACGTCGACGAGATCGTCTGGGTCGGCTTCGCCGACCTCTCCGGCCACGTCACGGTGGCCTCGGGCGGCGTCGGCGAGGCGAGCGACGTCACCGGCCGCCGCTGGTTCGCCGCGGCGCGCGACCGGCCGGCCCGGGCGCCGGGCGAGCCCGAGCGCCCGACCATCCAGACGACGCCCGGCGAGCGCGTCGTCGAGATCGGCGTCAACGTCCGCGACGCCTCCGGCGGATCGGTCGGCATCCTCGGCATGCTGGTGAGCTGGGACTGGCTCGGGCACCTGCGCCGTTCGCTCATCGACCGATCCCAGGGCCGGCAGTCCGACCTCGAGGTCATCGTTCTCGACCGCGAGGGACGCACCGTCATCGGCGACCAGAACCATCTCGGCCCCACCCTCGCCCGCCAGATCGCCCAGCGCCCGGACGGCTTCGCCACCGACACCCTGCCGGACGGACGCACCATGGTGATCGGTACCAGCCGCGCCTCCGGCGGCCGCGGCATCGAGGGCCTCGGGTGGCAGATCGTCGTCACCTCCAGCGCCGCCGTCGCCTTCGCCCCGGTCGACGAGCTGCGCCGCCAGATCATCGCCGCCGGCGGTATCGTCGGCCTCATGGTGCTCGCCGCCGGCTGGTGGGTCGCCGGCCGCATCGCCAGCCCCCTCCAGGCCATCGCTGCCCGCGCCGATCGCGTCGGCCTCGCCGAGGCCCTGGACGGCGTCGAGATCGAGGTGCCGAAGTCCTCCTCCCGCGAGATCGTCTCCCTCGCCGCCTCGCTGCAGGGCATGATCGACCGCCTCGCCGACAACGAGGAGGCGCTGAAGCACCTCGCCAACACGCTGGAGCACCGCGTGGCCGTCCGCACCGCCGAGCTCGAGGCAGCCAACCGCGCCCTCTCCGCCGCCCGCGACGACGCCGTCGCCGCCACCGCCGCCAAGTCGCGCTTCCTCGCCGCAGCGAGCCATGACCTGCGCCAGCCGCTGCACGCCCTCTCCCTCTTCGCCAACGCCCTGTCGCGCCGCGTGCAGGGCGACGAGCCGCGCCGCCTCGTCGCCAACATGGAGACGACGCTCGGCTCGCTGCAGGACATGTTCAACGCCCTGCTCGACGTCTCGCGGCTCGATGCCGGCATCGTCGTCGCCGAGCCGCGCACCTTCGTCATCGGCGACCTCCTCGAACGCGTCGCCGCCGGCTTCCGCGCCCAGGCCGCCGCCCACGGCCTCGAGTTCCGCCTCGTCCCCTCCCGCCTCGCCGTCGTCTCGGACCCCATCCTCATCGAGACGGTGCTGCGCAATCTCGTCGGCAACGCGCTGAAGTTCACCGCCTCCGGCAAGGTTCTCGTCGGCGTGCGCCGACGCGGCGACCGTGCGGTGCTGGAGATCCACGACACCGGTCCCGGCGTCCCCGAGGAGGACCGCGAGCGCGTCTTCGAGGAGTTCGAGCGCACCAAGGCCGCCGCCCACGGCCAGAACGACGGCCTCGGCCTCGGCCTCTCCATCGTCCGGCGCCTGTGCGCCCTGCTCGACCACCGCATCCTGCTGACGAGCCGCCGCGGCCGCGGCACCGTCTTCCGCGTGGAGCTGCCGCTGGCCGCGCGCGCCCTGCCGCTGGTCGAGGCACCGGGCGTGCAGCCGGACCTCCTGCTCGCCGGCCGCCACATCCTCGTCCTCGACGACGAGCCGATGATCGTCGACGCCCTCGCCCGCACCCTGCGCGACGACGGCGCCACCGTCACCGCCGCCTGCAGCAGCGCCGAGGCGACCGAAGCGCTCGCCGGAGCGCGCGAGGTGGATCTCGCCGTCATCGACCTCCAGCTCGAGCGCGGCGTCGACGGGCTCGAGCTCATCGAACGCTGGCGGCGGGAGCGCGCCTATGCGAGGCCGACACTGATCGTCACGGGCGCCACCGATCCGCAGACGCTGGCGCGGCTCCAGGCGAGCGGCACCCCCTGGCTGACCAAGCCCGTCGCGGTCGACGTGCTGCGCGCCGCCCTGGCGCGGCTGGTGGTCTGAGGCGTCAGCCGCGCGCCAGCAGCGGCGCGGCGACGGCGACCGCGGCGGCGCGGTTCGAGACGCCGAGGTGGCGGAACACGGCGGCGAGATGGATCTTCACCGTGCCGTGGCCGAGGTCCAGCGCCCGGGCGATTTCCTTGTTGGTGCGCCCCTCGACGAGCAGGCCCAGCACGTCGCGCTGGCGCGGCGTCAGGCGGGCGAGGTCGATGGTTCCCGAACCGGGTTCGGTCGCGGCGGCGGCGCTCTGCGCCAGGCTCGCCGGCACGTAGATCGCCCCGCCGAGGATGGCCTGCAGCGCCGCCACGAGGTCGTCGTCCCTCAGGCCCTTCGGGACGAAGCCGTTGACGCCCGCGGCGAGCGCGGAGAGCACGTCGGCCCGGTTGTCCGAGCCGCTGACCACGGCGATGGGGAGGTCGGGATAGCATTCACGCACGGCGGCGAGGGAGGCGGCGCTCTGCATGCCCGGCATGGACAGGTCGAACAGGGCGAGGGCGATGCCGTCGGTCTCGCCGAGACGGGCCAGCGCCTCGTCCAGCGAGGCGGCCTCCTCCACGCCGTCGAACCCGAGCCTGTCCTTCAGCGTGAAGGCGAGGCCCATCCGATACATTCCGTGGTCGTCGGCGATGACGGCGATACGCGACATGGACGCAAGGCGTAGGGCCCGCGCGGGACGGCTGTCAATGCGGCTGTGCCACGGGGCCCATCACAGCCCCGAGACCCTGCCATGCCGGCCCGCGGACTATTCGGCCGGCTGGCCCTGGGGCGCGCCTGCCGGGGCGGGTTCGGCGGCCGGAGCGGGGGCGCTGCCGCGCCGCGAGATCCAGCCCGAGAGCCCGTCGAACATCAGGTACACGACCGGGGTGATGTAGAGCGTCAGCAACTGCGACACCGCGAGGCCGCCGACCACCGCGACGCCCAGCGGCATGCGCAGCTCGGCGCCGGCGCCGTGGCCGATGGCGATGGGCACGGCGCCGAGGATGGCGCAGAGTGTCGTCATCATGATCGGGCGGAAGCGCAGCACCGCGGCCTCGACGATGGCCTCCTTGGCGGAGGCACCCGCGTTGCGCCGCTCGATGGCGAAGTCGACCATCATGATGGCGTTCTTCTTGACGATGCCGATGAGCATGACGAGGCCGATCATGGCGATGACCGAGAGGTCGAAGCCGGTGAGCTGCAGCGTCAGCAGCGCGCCGATGCCGGCCGAGGGCAGGCCCGACAGAATGGTCAGCGGGTGGATGAAGCTCTCGTAGAGGATGCCGAGGATGATGTAGATCACCAGCACCGCGGCGAAGAGCAGAAGGCCCTGGTTGGCGACCGCCTGCTGGAACACCTGCGCCGTTCCCTGGAAGCTGGTGGCGACGCTGGCCGGCAGGCCGACGTCACGCGCCGCCCCCTCGATCAGCGTCACCGCCTGCGACAGGGCGACCCCC
This sequence comes from Rhizobiales bacterium Ga0077556, assembly GCA_001464235.1. Classification (GTDB taxonomy): domain Bacteria; phylum Pseudomonadota; class Alphaproteobacteria; order Rhizobiales; family Phreatobacteraceae; genus Phreatobacter. Next base: position 10,763 of record LNFH01000367.1, read on the forward strand.
GGCGGCAGGTTGAACGAGATCGTCACCGCCGGCAGCTGGGCGAGATGGCCGACGGTCAGCGCCGTCGGCTGTTCGCGCAGGCTCGCCACCGCATCGAGCGGCACGATGGCCCCCGAGGTGGAGCGCACCGTCAGGCGCCGCAGCATGTTGGCGGTGTCGTTGTACTTCGGGTCCGCCTCCAGGATGACCTGGTAGGTGTCCTCGGAGGCATAGATGGTCGACACCTGACGCGAGCCGAAGGCCGAATAGAGCGTCGAGCGAATCTGGTCGGCGGTCACGCCGAGGCGCGAGGCGGCGTCGCGGTTGACCTCCACGGACGTCGAGCGGGCCCGCATCTGCAGGTCCGAATTGACGTCGAGGATGCCCGGCAGCGTGCGCATGCGCTGCTCGACCTGCGGCGCATACTGGCGCAGCGTGTCGAGGTCGGCGGCCGTCAGCGTGTACTGGTACTGCGAGCGGCTCTGCACCGCGCCGACGTTGATCGACTGCACCGGCACGAAGAAGATCTGGATGCCCGGCACCTGCGCGGCGATGCGGCGCAGCCTGGCGATGACGACCTGGATCGAGTCCGTGCGCTCCGGCTTGTCGCGCAGGGTGATGAACAGACGGCCGGCATTCTGCGTGTTGGCGGCATTGCCGCCGCCGGCATTGGCCATGACCATGGCGACGTCGGGATCGGTGCGGATCGCCGCGGCCAGCGCCTGGGTGCGGGCGACCATGGCCTGGAAGGAGGCATCGTCCGGACCGACGGTCGCGGCGGTGATGAGGCCGTTGTCCTCGATGGGGAAGAAGCCCTTGGGGATGTCGCGGAAGAGGACATAGGTGAGGGCGAAGGTGCCGAGCGTGATGCCGAGCATGATCACCGGCATGCCGACGACCTTGCGCACCGACCAGCCGTAGCCGCGCGTCATGGCCGAGAAGAAAGCCTCGAACCAGCGCAGCAGGAACATCGGCTTGGCGTGGTGGTCGATGGGCTTCAGGACGCGCGAGCAGAGCATCGGCGTCAGGGTGAGCGAGACGATGCCCGAGATCAGGATGGCGGTGGAGATGACAACGCCGAACTGCGCGAACATGCGCCCGACGACGCCGCCCATGAACAGCACGGGGATGAACACCGCGACCAGCGAGATGGTCATCGACACGATGGTGAAGCCGACCTCGCGCGATCCGACCAGCGCCGCCTGGAAGGGATCCATTCCCTCCTCGATGTAGCGCATGATGTTCTCGAGCATGACGATGGCGTCGTCGACGACGAAGCCCACCGCCAGCGTCAGGGCCAGCAGCGAGATGTTGTCGATCGAATAGCCGAGCACGTGCATGACCGCGAAGGTGCCGACGATGGAAATCGGCAGGGCGACGGCGGGGATCAGCGTGGCGCGCCAGCTCTTCAGGAAGAACCAGATGACGACGATGACGAGGAGGGCGGCGAGCGCCAGGGTGAACTGCACGTCCGCCACGGACTCGCGGATGGACTTGGAGCGGTCGTTGAGGACGGTGATCTCGTAGGAGGCCGGCGCCTCCTGCTGGATCTGCGGCAGCAGGGCGCGCACCCGGTCCACCACCTCCACCGTGTTGGCGTCGGGCTGGCGCTGGACGGCGAGCACGATGGCGCGCTTGCCGTTCAGCCAGGCGGCGATCCTGTCGTTCTCGACGCCGTCCACGGGGGTAGCGACGTCCGAGACGCGCACCGGCGCCCCGTTCTGCCAGGCGACGACGACCGGCCCGTACTCCGCCGCGCGGGTGATCGGCCCCGTCGCGTCCAGGATGGCGGCGCGGCCACCCTCGTTGACCGAACCGACCGGGCGGTTGGAATTGGCGCTGGCGAGCGCGTTCTGCAGGTCGGTCAGCGTCAGGCCGCGGGCGGCGAGCTGTTCGAGGTCGGCGCGCACCCGCACCGCGTATTTCTGGGTGCCGAAGATCTGCACCTGCGCGACGCCGGGCAGCGAGGCCATGCGCGGCAGGATCGAGGAGTTGGCGAAGCGATCGACGTCCGAGAGCTGGGCGATGTCGGAGGAGATGGCGAGGAAGATGACCGGCTGGTCGGCCGGGTTGACCTTCCTGAAGCTCGGCGGCGTCGTCAACTCGGCCGGCAGGCGGCGCATGGCGGTGGAGATCTGCGACTGCACGTCCAGCGCCGCGCCGTCGATCGACCGGTTGAGGTCGAACTGCAGCACGATGGAGGTGTTGCCGAGCGAGGAGGTCGACGTCATCGAGGTGACGCCGGCGATGGTGGAGAACTGCTTCTCCAGCACCAGCGCCACGGACGAGGCCATGGTCTCGGGGCTGGCGCCGGGGAGCTGGGCGCTCACCTGGATCGTCGGGAACTCGACGCGCGGAATGGCCGCCACCGGTAGCTGCCGGTAGCCGAACATGCCGGCGGCGAGGAAGGAGACCATCAGCAGGATGGTCATGACCGGACGGCGGATGCAGAGCTCGGAGAGCATGGCGGGGTCTCCTCAGCTCTGCGGGGCGCGGGGCGTGGGCGCGCCCTCGGCGGTACCGGCCGGGCGGGACGCCACCGGTGTTCCGTTGGCGAGGCGCAGCTGGCCGGAGGTGATCACCTGCTCGCCGCCCGCCAGGCCCTCGGCGAGGATCGCCATGTCGCCCATGGTGCGGGCGACCCGGACGGCGGCGACCGCGGCCCGGCCGTCGCGGACGACGAAGACATAGGGCCCGTTCTGCCCCACCTGCAGCGCCACGGACGGGATCACCACCGCGTCGTCCTGCACGCCGAGCAGCACCTTAACCGGCACGAAGGAGCCCGGCCAGAGCTGCTCGGATCCGTTCTCCATCCGCGCCTTGGCGGTCACCGTGCCCGTCGTCAGGTCGACCTGGTTCTCGATGAAGGCGATGGCGCCGGTGGAGGTGCGCCCGCCGATGCTCGCCTCCACCTTGATGCGGGTCGGGTCGTCGCCGAGGAGCGCGCGCATCTCGTAGAAGGTCGACTGCGGCACGGCGAAGGCGATGTGGATGGGGTTGATCTGGTTGATCGTCGTCATCGCCGTCGTGTCGGCGTTGCGCACCGAGGTGCCGACCTTGGCGGCGATGGAGCCGATGCGGCCGGAGATGGGCGCGCGGATCTGCGTGTAGCTGAGCTGGGTCTGCAGGTTGTTGCGGCTCGCCTCGTCGGAGGCGAGCTGGGCCTCCACCGACTTCACGTTGGTGATGGCGTTGTCGCGCGCCACCTCGGTGCCGACGCTGCGCCGGCTGAGGTCGATGGCGCGCTCGCGGTCGCGCACCGCCTGCTCGAGCTGGGCGCGGGTGCGCAGGATCTGCGCCTCGATCTGCGCCAGCTGGGCCTTCAGCGACCGGTCGTCGAGGGTGAACAGGAGGTCGCCCTCCTTCACCGCCGCGCCCTCGGCCACGTGGACCGTCGCCACCTGGCTGTCGATGCGCGCCTTGATCTGCAGCGCGGCGATCGGCTGCACCGTGCCGACCGCCTCGACGATGATCGGCATGGCGCGCTTCTCGGCGCGGGCCATGGTCACCGCGACCGGAGGCGGCCCGCCGCCCGGGCCGCGCCCCTGCGGCGCCGCGACCGGCTTCGGCGCCATCAGGGCCTGGGCCTGGTGATAGGCCTTCTCCGCGAGGTCGGGCCGCCAGGTGGCGACGCCGCCGACGACGGCCAGCAGTCCGAAGACGATGATCACGCGCAGCATGGAACCCTCAGACCTGACCGGCGCCCCGCATGGCGCGGGGACATGGTTGCCCATGGGGCAACCCTAGGCCGCCTGCGGCGATGCGCCATTCGGCCCGATGGACTAGGCCACCGGCGGAAGGGGGTCAGGCGCCGCCCGGCTCCGGACGCACGGTGCGGGTCCACAGCGACTGCGCGGGGTCGGTGATGAAGGTGACGAGCAGCCGCGTCCACGACGTATGGCTCGGCAGGTTCAGGTAGAACTCCGGCGCGAGGCGCGTCACCTCCGGCAGGCGGTTCCACGGGATCGACGGGAAGTCGTGGTGCTCGTTGTGGTAGCCGATGTTCAGCGCCACGACGTTGAGCGGGCCGTAGTAGTTGGCCGTATCGTGCTCCTCGTCGCCGGTGAAGTGCTCCTGCACCCAGCGCGCGCCGAGGGGATGCAGGCTGATGGCGAACCAGAACGAGGCGAAGAGGTAGAGCACGGCGGTCCAGCCCACGAGCCAGCCGAGCAGCGCCGCGAAGCCGAGATTCACCGCGTAATTGGCCAGCGTCCAGCGGTCGAAGGTCGCGACCCCCCTCACCCGCGTCACCCGCAGCACCTGGAAGACCGGGAAGAACAGGAACCACAGCGCCTTGCGCCAGGTGGAATGGCCGATCAGCCGGGCCTCCCAGGCATGGGGAATGTCGGTGTCGCCGTCCATCTCGCCGAGATGGGAGTGGTGGGCGAGATGGCAGGCGCGAAAGCCCATCGCGCCGGGCAGAACCTGGGGAATGTCGGCGACGAGCAGCACCAGCCGGTTGGCGAGGCGGCTGCGGAAGATGAGGTTGTGGGTGGCGTCGTGGACGACGACGTAGAGCCCGTGGTTGAGGAAGGCGCCGAACCCGTAGGC
>LNFH01000368.1 GCA_001464235.1 Rhizobiales bacterium Ga0077556
GTCTGGCAGTCCTGGGCCCTGCGCGCCAGCTTCGGCAACCAGACCCTCGGGCCGCAGATGATGCCCTTCCTCGTCGGCGGGCTCCTCATGCTGTTCGGGGTGCTGACGATCCTCGCCGGCCTCCGCGGCGCGGCGCCGCCGCGCGAGGAGGCGGACTGGACCGCGGTCGCCTGGATCGCCGGGGGGCTCGCGGTGATGATCCTCCTGATCCGCACCGCCGGGTTCGTCCCCGCCTGCGCCGTCCTCTTTGCCGCGACCGCGCGGGCCTTCGGCTCGCGCCGCCCGGCGGTCGACCTCGCCATCGGCGCGGCGATGGGCCTCGTCGTCTACCTCTTCTTCGTGCGCCTCCTCGGCCTCACCCTGCCCTCGGGCCTCACCGAAAGCTGGATCTGACCGGCATGGAAACCCTGGGCCTCCTCGGCAACGGCCTCGCCATCGCCGTCCAGCCGATGAACCTCCTCTTCGCGCTGATCGGCGTCATCCTCGGCACCGCGGTCGGCGTGCTGCCCGGTATCGGCCCCGCCATGACCGTGGCGCTGCTGCTGCCGATCACCTTCAAGATGGATCCGGCCGGCTCGCTCATCATGTTCGCCGGCATCTACTACGGCGGCATGTATGGCGGCTCCACCACCTCGATCCTGCTCAACACGCCGGGGGAGAGCGCCTCGATCGTCACGGCGCTGGAGGGCAACAAGATGGCGAAGGCCGGCCGCGGCGGCCCGGCGCTCGCCACCGCCGCCATCGGCTCCTTCGTGGCGGGGACGATCGCGACCGCCCTCCTCACCGTCTTCGCGCCCTGGCTCGCCGAGGTCGCCATCGCTTTCGGTCCGGAGGACTATTTCGCGCTGATGCTGGTGGCCTTCGTCACGGTCTCGGCGACCTTCGGCTCGTCGCGCCTGAGAGGTCTCACGTCGCTCGCCGTCGGCCTCGCGCTCGGCCTCGTCGGCATCGACAAGCTGACGGGCCAGGCGCGGCTCGCCTTCGGCATTCCCGACCTCCTCGACGGGCTGGAGGTCACGACGGTCGCGGTCGCCATGTTCGCCGTCGGCGAGGCCATGGCGGTCGCCTCGCAGAAGGGCGCGACGGCGCAGGGCCACGTCGAGGCGATCCGCGGGTCCCTGTGGATGACGAAGGAGGACTGGAAGCGGTCGTGGATGCCCTGGCTGCGCGGCACCGCCTTCGGCTTTCCCATCGGCGCCCTGCCGGCGGGCGGGGCGGAGGTGCCGACCTTCCTGTCCTATGCGACGGAGAAACGGCTCTCGAAGCACCGGCAAGAGTTCGGCCACGGCGCCATCGAAGGGGTCGCGGGGCCGGAGGCTGCGAACAACGCCTCCGCCGCCGGCACGCTCGTGCCGCTGCTCACGCTCGGTATTCCCACCTCCGCAACGGCGGCGATCATGCTGGCGGGGTTCCAGCAGTACAATCTCCAGCCGGGGCCGCTGCTGTTCGTCACATCGGCGGACGTGGTGTGGGGGCTGATCGCCTCGCTGTTCATCGCCAACGCCATGCTGATCGTGCTCAACCTGCCCCTCGTCGGCCTGTGGGTCAGGCTGCTGTCGATCCCCAGGCCCTGGCTCTATGGCGGCATCCTGGTCTTCGCCGCGGTGGGCGTGCTGGCCGCCAAGGGCTCGCTCGTCGAACTGACGCTGGTGCTGGTCCTAGGCCTCCTCGCCTTCGGCATGCGGCGGTTCGACTATCCGATCGCGCCGGTGGTGGTGGGAATGATCCTCGGCCCCATGGCGGAGACGCAGCTCCGCCGGGCGCTGCAGATCGCGGGTGGCGACCCGATGGTGCTGCTGCAGAGCCCGATCTCGGCCGGGCTCATCGGGGTGGCCGTCCTCGCCCTGTTCGGGCCGATGCTCTGGTCCCGCCTCGGCTGGAGGATGAAAGCCGACGAGGACTGACGCCGGCTCCAACGAAAAACGCGCCGGCCGGAGCCGACGCGTTCAAGGTGGACAGGGGCCTGAAGCAGGCCCGACCGCTCAGAGGCGGATGCCGCGCTTGGCGAACTCCTCGCGGAAGCGCGCGACGATGTCGCGGGTGACGATCTGGCTCCACTGCTGCGAGCGGCCGAAGGTCTCCTCCATGATGGAGGGGATGGTGCGCACCAGCTTCTGGCCATCGGCCGACTGGTAGAAGGCCTGGATGCGGCGGAGCTCGTCCACCGTGAAGCGCTGGGCGTAGGCGATGGCGATGCCCTGGATCAGCTCGTTGACGCGCGGCTGGAACTCCGCCTTCAGCTGGTCGCCGACCTCGTTGAACTGACGGCCGAGGTCCGGATTGGTCGGCAGGAACAGCGACTTCGCCTGCTCGACGAAGGCGGGAATGACGTTCTCGAAGGAGGACGAGGCGCCCGAGAGCTCGACGACCTGGCGGGCGAGGGCGACGTGATCGGCCGGCGGCATGGGGGCCGCGGCAGGCGCCTGCGGGGCTGCCTGGGCGAGGGGAGCCGGCGGCCGCTGGGTCTGCGCCGTGGCGGCGGTGGCGATCAGGGCGCTGGCCGCGAGGGCTGCTGCAAACGAACGGGCGAACATCGGGATCACTCCTCGGGAAGTCTTGGGGCCGCGCCTGACGGAGGCGGCTCGCTTGTCAGACACGTCCTACGACCTCTGCGCCGCCAGGGGAAGCGATGATCGCGAGAGACGCCAGACCAATGAACAGGCCGTGCTCGACCACACCGGGCACGGAGTGAAGGCGGGAGCCGAGCATCGGGGGATCGGGGATCCGCGCGCAGGCCGCATCGAGGATCATGTGACCGCCGTCCGTGA
>LNFH01000369.1 GCA_001464235.1 Rhizobiales bacterium Ga0077556
GAATGGTGCTGCGAGAGAGGATTGAACTCTCGACCTCTCCCTTACCAAGGGAGTGCTCTACCACTGAGCTACCGCAGCGAGGGCACCGGAGGCGCGAAACGATGCGCGGTGCGAACGGGACGCTTCCCTGCCACAGGGTGCGGCGCGATGCAAGAGCGGGTCTGCGATTTGCCGCGCGGTGGTGATGCCCGCGTTGCGCCGGGCCGCCCGGCGCGGCAGTCTCGCGCCATCGACACGGACGGGATGCGGCCATGGCCGGGAGCGGCGACGAGACGGGTGAAGCGGGCAACGGGACGGCGGGCGGCGCCCCGCCGAAGCCCAGGGATGCCCGCGCCGAGCGCCTCGCCGCCCAGCTCAAGGCCAATCTGAAGCGCCGCAAGGAGCAGGCGCGCGGCCGCGCCGCGGGCGAGGACGAGGCCGGCTGAACGGGCCTGCCGAATTCCGCCGCCGCGGCTTCCTTGTTTCGCCTCCTTTGGTCGGCTAGACGAAGGCCCCCGCCGGGCGGCAAGGTTCTGAAACGCTGCCGGGCGATTCGACGACGGGCGCCAGTCGAGGCCAGCCCTCCCTCCGAGGAGTTCCGCATGGACCGCATCCGCATCACGGGCGGCCGCCCGCTTCACGGCACCATCCCGATCTCGGGCGCCAAGAACGCCGCGCTGCCGCTGATGATCGCCTCGCTCCTCACCGAGGACGAGCTGACGCTGGCCAATGTGCCGCGCCTCTCCGACGTGTCGAACCTCGCCCGCATCCTCGGCAACCACGGCGTCGACGTCACCATCGCCGGCAAGCGCAACGGCGACGAGGTGCTGACCGGCCAGACCGTGCGCCTCAACGCCCGCTCCATCGTCGACACCACCGCGCCCTATGAGCTCGTCTCCACCATGCGGGCGAGCTTCTGGGTCATCGCCCCGCTCGTCGCCCGCATGGGCCGCGCCAAGGTCTCGCTGCCCGGCGGCTGCGCCATCGGCACGCGCCCGGTGGACCTGCTGCTCATGGCGCTGGAGCGCCTCGGCGCCACCATCGACATCGACGCCGGCTATGCGGTGGTCTCCGCCGACAAGGGCCTCAGGGGCGCCGAGATCGACTTCGGCAAGGTCACCGTCGGCGGCACCCACGTGGCGCTCATGGCTGCCTCCCTCGCCGAGGGCACCACGGTCATCCACAACGCCGCCCGCGAGCCGGAGATCGTCGACCTCGCCGACTGCCTCATCAAGATGGGCGCCCGCATCAAGGGCCACGGCACCGCCACCATCGAGGTCACCGGCGTTCCGCGCCTGCGCGGCGCCCACCATGCCGTGGTGGCCGACCGCATCGAGACGGGCACCTATGCCATGTGCGTCGCCATGGCCGGCGGCGACGTGCTGCTCGAGGGCGCCCGGCCCGAACTGCTGCAGTCCGCCCTCGACGTGCTGGTCGAGGCCGGCGCCGAGATCTCCTCGACCAACGAGGGCATCCGCGTGAAGCGCAACGGCCACGGCATCAGGCCGGTCGCGGTGACCACCGATCCCTTCCCCGGCTTCCCGACCGACCTCCAGGCCCAGCTCATGGGCCTGATGACCCGGGCCAAGGGCACCTCGCGCATCACCGAGACGATCTTCGAAAACCGCTTCATGCACGTGCAGGAACTCGCCCGCCTCGGCGCCCACATCCATCTCGACGGGCAGACCGCCACCATCGAGGGCGTCGACACGCTGAAGGGCGCCCCGGTCATGGCCACCGACCTGCGCGCCTCGGTGTCCCTCGTCATCGCCGCGCTCGCCGCGCAGGGCGAGACGACCGTCAACCGCGTCTATCACCTCGACCGCGGCTTCGAGCGGCTGGAGACCAAGCTCTCCGCCGTCGGCGCCGACATCGAGCGCATCTCCGGCGGCTGAGCGGCCACCGTCCGCGTCAAGGCTTTTGCAACCATATGCTGTAAGGTTGTGTCCCATCTCGTGATGGGCGGCGGCGGAAATGGCGGCGGACAGGCGATCCAGTTCGAAGGACCGGCGCGGCGGGCGGCGCCAGGACCTGCGCTACGCCGCGCGGATCGAGCGGCTGGCCGACGGCGCCGAAATTCCCTGCACCCTCCTGGACGTGTCGCAGACCGGCGCGCGCCTCATGGCCCGCGAGCCCGAGGGCGTTCCCGACGAGTTCCTGCTGCGGCTGGCGGTTGGCCGGCAGGCCCTGCGCCGCTGCGCCGTCGTCTGGCGTGACGGCGCCAACATGGGCGTGCGCTTCATCGTCGAGGCCGACGAGGGGCTCTGACCGCATATCCGAACGGCGAAAGGCGCCCCCTCGCGGGAGCGCCTCGCCTGTGGTCGTCGGATGATGGCCGGCGCGATCAGCCGCAGCGGCGCTCGCGGCGCACCACCACCGTGCCGTTCGGCCGCTCGGTGCGGATCACCACGTTGCGGCAACGCTCGCGCTCGCGGATCACCACGCGCGGGGCGCGGCGCTCGCGGATGATGACGCGATCCGGGCCGCGGTCGCGGCGATAGCCCGGGCGGCCGTCGTCGCTGCGGATCGACACGCCGCCCTCGCCGGCGCGGATACGCAGGTCCTGGGCGAAAGACGGCGTCGAGAAGAGGAGAGCGGCGGCAAGCGCGCCGAGGGTGAGAGCCTTCATCGGGGAATCCTCGCGGGTGGTCAGGACCCCGACAACCCCCCGGCGGGGGCAAGGTTCCCTGTCACGTCATCGATCGCCGGCGCGGCAACGTCGGTCGCGTCGTCGCGATCGGAGCGCTTGACCTAACGGTGTCGTCGGCCGATCCTGATACCGTCGATGGGACAACTGTCACTGTCGGCTCAGCTTTTCGAGGTCGGCACCGTCGTGAGGCCGGCGCGTCAAAGGGGTCGAGGCCGTCGATCGCGACGGCCTGCATAGGGAATAATTCGATGCGCATGAGAATGGGGCTTCTGGCCCTCGGTATCCTGGTGGCGGCCCAGGCGGCCCTCTTCCCGACAAACGGCTTTGCCCAGCAGGCGCAGTTCGAGCGCTTCTGTCGTGACTATGCCGACCACGCCGTGAACGCGGCCAACCGGGCCGCTCAGGCCGGCTGCGCGCCGCACCGCGCGTTCCGAAACGACTTCGTCGCCGACCGGGCGCTCCACTACAACTGGTGCCTCCGCGCGCCGGAGCAGACGGTGGCCGCGGGCCGCCAATCCCGCCAGCAGGCGCTGAACGCCTGCCTTGCGCGGGCGACCCCCCAGGCGCAGTTCGACCGCTTCTGCCGTGACTACGCCGACCACGCGGTGAACGTCGCCAATCGGGCGAGGCAGTCGCAGTGCCCGGCGAGCG
>LNFH01000370.1 GCA_001464235.1 Rhizobiales bacterium Ga0077556
GGTGACGGCGGCGCCCCGCCGCCGAGATAGCGGGCGAGGGCGGCTCGCAGGGCGGCGGTCGCCTCGTCGTAGAGGGCTTCCAGGCGGTCGACGGCGGCTTCGGGTGTCAGGCGTTCGGACATGGCGCAGGTTTAGCACGATCGGGTGGCGGTGCGACCCGCGACCCGCCCCCACTCACCGCTCCGGCGTGTCGGGAAGCGGCTGCCAGCTGTCCGGATAATCCACCTGCGTCAGGTAGAGCGCATGGGCCGGGCCGACCGTGCCGCAGGCCTTGCGGTCGCGGGCGGCGAGGGCTTCGGCGAGGTCCTCGGCCGTCCACAGGCCCTCGCCGACCAGCTTCAGCGTGCCCACCATGGAGCGCACCTGGTTGTGCAGGAAGGAGCGGGCGTCGAGGCGACATTCGATGCCGGTCTCGGTGCGCTCGACGTCGAAGCAATCGAGGTTGCGCACCGGCGACTTCGCCTGGCACTCGGTGGAGCGGAAGGTGGTGAAGTCGTGCCGGCCGATCAGCACGCGCGCCGCGTCCTGCATGCGGTCGACGTCGAGGGCCTTGGGCGACCACCAGGCGCGCTGGCGCTCCAGCGTCAGCGGGGGGCGGCGGTCGATGATGCGGTAGAGGTAGTGGCGGCGGACGGCAGAGAAGCGGGCGTCGAAATCGTCCGGCATCTTCTCGACGGCGACCACGGCGACGGCCTCGTCCTTCAGGTAGCGGTTGGTGGCGTCGCGCACCACGCGGTTCGGCCAGTCGCGGGTGAGGTCGACATGGGCGACCTGGCCGGTGGCGTGCACGCCGGCATCGGTGCGGCCGGCGCCGCCCACCGTCACGCTCTCGCCGGAGAACTCACCGATGGCGCGGACGAGCTCGCCCTGCACGGACTTGCCGAAGCTCGCGCCCTGCATCTGCCAGCCGAGATAGGGCCCGCCGTCATATTCGATGGTCAGCCTGTAGCGCGGCATGGGAGCGTTTTCAGCAAAAGGGGACGCCGGCTTTGCGGTTCGAAAACGCGACCCGCGACGATCATGTGAAGACCGTGCCGGGTCCGACCTTGGCGCCGTTGAGGAAGTCCGCCGCGGTCATGGCCCTGGCGCCGGCGCGCTGGACCTCGACGAGGCGCAGGGCGCCGGTGCCGCAGGCGACGGTGAGATCCTCCGCGAGCAGCGTTCCCGGACGGCCGGCGCCGGCGGCGAGTGCGGTGCGCAGCACCTTGACCCGCTCCGGGCCCTTGCCGAGATCGGCCTCGAACCAGGCGCCGGGAAAGGGCGAGAGGCCGCGCACCTTGTCGTGGATTTCGGACGCCGGTCGCGTCCAGTCGATCCGCGCCTCGGCCTTGTCGATCTTGGCGGCGTAGGTGACGCCCTCCTCGCCCTGGGGCGCGAAGCCGAGGGATCCGCGGTCGAGCGCGGCGAGGGCCCGCACCATCAGGTCGGCGCCGAGCATGGCCATGCGGTCGTGCAGGTCCTGCGCCGTCATGTCGGGTCCGATGGCGATCTTCTCGACCATGGCGACCGGGCCGGTGTCGAGGCCCTCGTCCATCTTCATGACCATGACGCCGGTCTCGGCATCGCCCGCCATGATCGCCCGCTGGATGGGGGCGGCGCCGCGCCAGCGCGGCAGCAGCGAGCCGTGCAGGTTGAGGCAGCCGAGCGGTGGCGCGTCGAGCACGGGTTTCGGCAGGATGAGGCCATAGGCGACGACCACCGCGACATCGGCGCCGAGCGAGGCGAAGTCGGCCTGGGCCGCGGCGTCGCGCAGGGTGCGGGGCGTGAAGACGGGAATGCCGAAGCCGTCGGCGAGGCGGTGCACGGGCGTCTTCTGCTCGGCCATGCCGCGCCCGGCGGGCTTCGGCGCGCGGGTGTAGACCGCCACCACCTCGTGGCCCTGGCCGATGATCTCGGAGAGGGTGGGCACCGCGAAATCCGGCGTGCCCATGAAGACGACGCGCAGGCTCACGCGAGCGCCTCGCGGCGGGCGGCCTTGGTGAACTTCTTGATGACGCGCTCGCGCTTCAGGCGGGAGATGTGGTCGATGAAGAGGACGCCGTTGAGGTGGTCGACCTCATGCTGGACGCAGGTCGCCATCAGGCCCTCGCAGTCGAGTTCCTGCAGCTTGCCGTCGAGGTCGAGATAGCGGACGCGGCACTTCGCCGGGCGCTCCACCTCCTCGTAGTATTCGGGGATGGAGAGGCAGCCCTCCTCGTAGACGGAAAGCTCGTCCGAGCTCCAGACGATCTCGGGATTGATCAGCACCACCGGCTTCTTCGGCTCGTCCTTGCGGGCGAGGTCGATGGTGACGACGCGCTGGGGCACGGCGATCTGGATCGCCGCGAGGCCGATGCCGGGCGCGTCGTACATGGTCTCCAGCATGTCGTCGGCGAGTTTCCTCACCTTGGAGTCGACGGCTGCGACGGGCTCGCAGACGAGCTTCAGTCGCGGATCGGGAAGGACGATGATCTCGCGCAGGGCCATGGTGGTTCGGTCCGGAAGGCTCGGAAAACGCCTGAGTTAAGCGTCCGGGCCGGCAGGGTCAATGACGGGGATCAGACCGGCAGGCCCACATAGTTCTCGGCGAGCGAGGTCATGGCCGCCTGCGAGGAGACGAGATAGGCGAGGTCGGCCTCCTGCATGCGCTGGTCGAAGGCGGTCTGGTCGGGGAAGCGGTGGAGCATGGTGGTCATCCACCAGGAGAAGCGCACAGCCTTCCAGATGCGGTCGAGGGCGCGGCCGGAATAGGCGTCGAGGCCGGCGGCGGACTTCTCGCCGTAGTGCTCCAGCAGGCCCTCGGCCAGGTATCGCACGTCGCTCATGGCGAGGTTGAGGCCCTTGGCGCCGGTCGGCGGCACGATGTGGGCGGCGTCGCCGACGAGAAACAGGCGGCCGAAGCGCAGCGGCTCGGCGACGAAGCTCCGCAGGGGCGCGATCGACTTCTCGAAGGAGGGGCCGGTGACCAGGGCCTCGGCGGTCGGGGCGTCGACACGGCGGCGGATCTCGTCCCAGAAACGGTCGTCCGGCCAGTCCTCGATCCGGTCGTCGAGGGGGCACTGGACGTAGTAGCGGCTGCGGGTGCTGGAGCGCATGGTGCAGAGGGCGAAGCCGCGAGGCGAGTTGGCGTAGATGAGCTCGTGATCGACGGGGGGCACCTCGGCGAGGATGCCGAGCCAGCCGAAGGGATAGACGCGCTCGTAGGTGGCGATGGCGCCCGCCGGCACGCTCGCGCGCGAGACGCCGTGGTAGCCGTCGCAGCCGGCGATGAAGTCGCAGGCGATCTCGTGGGTGACGCCGTCCTTCACATAGGTGACGCGCGGAGCGTCGCCGTCGAAGCCGTGGGGGGTGACTGCCTCCGCCTCGTAGACCGTCGGCGCGCCGGAGGCGGCGCGGGCGTCCATCAGGTCGCGGGTGACCTCCGTCTGGCCGTAGATCGTCACCACCTTGCCGCCGGCGAGGCCGGAGAGGTCGATGCGGTGGCGCTCGCCGTCGAAGGCCAGCGCCATGCCGTGGTGGACCAGGCCCTCGCGGTCGAGACGGGCCGCGAGCCCGTTGTCGCGCAGGAGGTCGACGGTGCCCTGCTCGAGCAGGCCGGCGCGCACGCGCGCGAGCACGTAATCCTGGCTCCGGCTCTCCAGGATGATCGTCTCGATCCCGGCCCGGTGGAGAATATGGCCGAGCATGAGGCCCGAGGGCCCCGAGCCGATGATGACGACCTGCACGCGCTTCATACAATCCCTCCACTCGCGCTCTCACCGGCGCCTTGGCGCCATGCCGCCACGGGCCCGTCTCCGGAGCAAGTCCTTTTGCGCACGCATGGCGGGTCCGTCCCCAGAATGAGGCCTGCGGCTGGCCTCGCTGCCTGCAATGTGGTCACATGCGCGCTTTCCGCCCCCCGCCCCCGGGCCGGCGGAGATGCTTTCAAGACGTGTGGAGACATCACCATGACCATCGACCGCAGGCAGTTCACGGCGCTCGCCGGCGCTTCCGGCCTCGCCGCGCTGCTGGCGCCGGGCGCCGCCCTCGCCCAGGCCAAGCAGTTCTTCCGCATCGGCACGGGTGGTACGGCGGGAACCTACTATCCGATCGGCGGCCTCATCGCGAACGCCATCTCCACCGGCACGCTCGACGCCTCGGCGGTCGCCACCAACGGTTCCGTGGCGAACGTCAACGGCATCGTCGGCGGCTCCATGGAATCGGGCTTCAGCCAGTCCGACGTCGCCAGCTGGGCCCATTCCGGCACCGGCGTGTACCAGGGCCGCCCGAAGGTCGAGGTGCTGCGCGCCATCGCCAACCTCTATCCGGAATCGCTGCATGTCGTGGTCAAGAAGGGCCTCAACATCCGCTCGATCGCCGACCTCAAGGGCAAGCGCATCTCCATCGACGAGCCGGGCTCGGGCTCGATCATCAACGCCAAGGCGATCCTCGCCGGCTACGGCATCCGCGACGCCGACTACCGCGCCGAGAACCTGAAGCCCGGCCCCTCGGCCGAGAAGCTGAAGGACGGCGGCCTCGACGCCTTCTTCATGACCACCGGCTGGCCGACGGCGGCGCTCACCGAACTCGCCACGACGACGGGCATCGAGCTCCTGCCGATCGACGGCGAACCGGCGAAGAAGATCATGGCCGAGTTCAAGTTCTTCGCCGAGGACGAGATTCCGGACGGCGCCTACAAGGACGTGAAGGGCGTGAAGACCCTGGCGGTGGGCGCCCAGTGGGTGACCTCGACCCGCATGAGCGCCGACCTCGTCTACGAGGTCACCAAGGCGCTGTGGAGCGACAAGACGCGCGCCCTGCTCGATGCCGGCCACGCCAAGGGCAAGTCGATCCGCAAGGAGACGGCGCTGCAGGGCATCGGCATTCCGCTGCACGACGGCGCGGCGCGCTTCTACAAGGAAGCGGGGCTGCTGCGCTGAGCGCAGCGGTCCATCCTGCTTGACGACGATGGGCCGCGCGGTTACCGCGCGGCCTTCTCGTTCCTGGCGGCGCACCGCCGGGAACCCCCGCACTCCCGACACGCGCGAGACGGCCGATGAAGATCGAGGCGATGGACCCGAACGCCCTCCAGAAGCTGGAGGAGGAGTTCGATTCCGAAGTGCGCTTCCGGCCGCTCCTGCCGGCCACCGCCTGGCTGGTCGCGGGCCTGCTCTTCGCGCTCTCGGCCTTCCACTACTACACGGCCGGCTTCGGCCTGCTGCGCGAAGCGACCCATCGCGGCATCCACATGGCCTTCGTGCTGGGCCTGATCTTCCTCGTCTTCCCGCTCTTGAAGCGCGACCACCAGACGCCGCCGCAGTCCGGCGTCCTCGCCCCCGGCGGCATCGCTCTCTACGACTGGGTCCTGGCGGCCGGCGCCGTCGTCGCCAGCCTCTACATGCCGTGGATCTACGACGACCTCGCCTTCCGCGTCGGCAATCCGGAGCCGCTCGACGTCGCCATGGCGACCACCGCCATCCTCGTGCTGCTGGAAGCGACGCGGCGCAGCGTCGGCTGGCCGCTGCCGATCATCGCCATCTCGCTGATGGTCTATGCCATGTACGGCCAGTCGCTGCCGGGCATCCTCGCCCATCCCGGCAACAGCTGGTCGTCGGTGGTCAACCACCTCTACCTCACCAGCAACGGCATCTACGGCATCGCGCTGGGCGTCGTGGCGACCTACGTCTTCCACTACGTCCTGTTCGGCGTGCTGGCGACGCGCATCGGCCTCGGACGCCTGTTCATCGACCTCGCCACGGCCCTCGCCGGCCGCTACTCGGGCGGCCCGGCCAAGGTGTCGATCTTCGGCTCGGCCATGTTCGGCATGATCTCGGGCTCGTCGATCGCCAACACGGTGACGGTCGGCTCGCTCACCATCCCCGCCATGATGCGGCTCGGCTATCCGCGCCACATGGCCGCCGCCATCGAATCCACCGCCTCCACCGGCGGGCAGATCACGCCGCCGATCATGGGGGCCGCGGCGTTCCTGATGATCGAGTTCCTCAACCTGCCCTACCAGTCCATCGTGCTGGCGGCGCTCATCCCGGCCTTCATGCACTTCTTCGGCGTGTTCTGGCAGGTGCATTTCGAGGCGAAGAAGAACGGCCTGAAGGGCATCCCCGCCGCCGACCTGCCCAAGGCGCGCGAGGTCATCGCCCGCGACTGGCCGGCCGCCGTCCCGCTCATCGTGCTGCTGATGGTGCTGTTCTCCGGCTTCACGCCCTATCTCGCGGCCTTCTGGGGCATCACCGCCTGCGTGCTCGTCGGCTTCACCCGCCGCAATCCGGTGGTGGCGGTCGGCTACCTCGCCGTGATGATCGCCGCCATCGCCGCCGGCCTCCTCACCGAGGGCTGGGCGACGATTGCCATCGCCGCCGGCGTCGCCGTGGTCTGCACCGCCTTCGCGCTGCGCGACCCGGAGGGCAAGTTCCTCACCGCCGACATGATCGACGCCTTCGTGGTGGGCGCCAAATATGCCATCGCGGTCGGCGCCGCGGCCGCCACCGTCGGCATCATCGTCGGCGTCGTGACGCTGACCGGCGTCGGCTTCAAGATCTCCAACATCGTGACGAGACCGGCTCGATCCTGCCGGCCTGGGCCTACGACGCCAAGGGCATGACCCTGTTCTACACGCTGGTGATGACGGCAATCGTCTGCATCCTGCTGGGGTGCGGCGTGCCGACGACCGCCAACTACATCATCATGGTGACGGTGGCGGCGCCGGCGCTCGCGCTGCTCGGGGTCGAGCCCATCGTCGCCCACTTCTTCGTCTTCTACTACGGCGTCCTCGCCGACATCACGCCACCGGTGGCGCTCGCGGCCTATGCCGCGGCCAGCATGGCGGGGGCCGATCCGTTCAAGACCGGCAACACCGCCTTCCGCCTCGGCCTCGCCAAGGCGCTGGTGCCCTTCGTCTTCGTCTACGGGCCCTCGCTGCTCATCGTCACCAAGGGCTTCACCTGGACCGACTTCGTGGTGACGGCAGCCACCTGCGCCCTCGGCGTCTTCATCCTGGCGGCGGCGCTGACCGGCTATGCCTTGGTGCGCATGCCGCTGTGGCAGCGCCTCTCCCTCGGCCTCTCCGGCCTCCTCCTGATGGCGCCGAACATCCCCGCGAGCCTCCTCGGCATCGCCGTGGCCTTGCCGGCGCTGCTCGCCCAGATCGCCGCAAGCAAGCGGGAGGCCGCCGCGCCGGCGGCGTGACGGCATCGGGGAACCGCCGGAGAGCGTGCCGCGTTACCTGCGGCTCTCTCCGGAGGATTCCATGCTCGACACGCTCATCGCCACGGCACGGGCCGACCTCCTGCCGCATCTCCTGGCGCTGAGCGTCGCCTACGTGCTGGTGCTCCCCATCGGCTGGGACCGCGAGAAGGAGGACCGCAGCGCGGGCCTGCGAACCTTCCCGCTGGTCGCCATCGCCTGCTGCGGCTTCGTCCAGGCGGCGGAGATGAAATACGGCGCCCATCCCGACGCCATGGGCAAGATCGTCGAGGGCCTCATCACCGGCATCGGCTTCATCGGCGGCGGCGCCATCCTCAAGCAGGGGGCCTCGGTGCGCGGCACGGCGACCGCGGCGAGCCTGTGGGCGACGGGCGCCATCGGCACGGCGGTCGGCCTCGGCGCCTATGGCGTCGCGATGCTGGTGGCGGTGTTCACGGTCATCACGCTGAAATGGCTGACGCCGCTGAAGGAGGAAGCGCGGGAGCAGGGCGCCGCCGAACCCGGTGACGGCGGCGAGGCGCAGCGCTAGCGCGTGGGCAAGGAGCTGGAGCGGGTGAAGGGAATCGAACCCTCGTATGCAGCTTGGGAAGCTGCCGTTCTACCATTGAACTACACCCGCGGGAGACGATCCGGTGTCCCGGGTCCGTCCGCAACCCGTCAGGCCCGTGACCGGGCCTTCGGAAGTCCGTTCTTGTAGCCTTTCCGACCGCGGGGGATCAAGAGCCGTCGGGGTCCCCGCGAGCCGCCCGAACCCTTCCGTAACACTGTCGTCGCCCTCGGCGTATCACATCCCAGCGCTGCGAGATCATCGCAGCGGCGAGGGAGGACGATACCCATGAAAGCCCTTTGTGCAGCCGCTGCGGCCGGGATGGCCGCGAGCCTTTTTGCCCCGGCGGTCCCAGCCCTTGCGCAGGATGCCGACCCGACGCCCATCGTCGAACTGATGCGGACCTTCGCAGGCCCCGGCACCCATCGTCCGAGCGGCGTTCGTTCCCAACGCCGCCGCCCAGGCCCTGTCCAAAGCGGTGATCCTGACGCGCAATTCGCAGGCGCTCATCCGCTTCTCGGTGGGCGGCGGAAACCCCGCCGTCGCGGACGGCTCGCGTGGCGGCAACCGGGGCCTCTCCGTCCGCATCGACGGCGACGGCCCCGGCCAGACCGAATTCGTGATGGTCAACGCGCCGGTGAATTTCGCGCGGACGCCGGCCCAGATGCTGGGTTTCCTCGAAGCCCGCCGGCCGGGCGCCAACGGCCAGATGGACCCGGAGAAGGTGCGCGCCTTCACCGAGGCCAATCCGGAGACGACGGGCCAGGCGCGCTATCTCGCCAGCAAGCCCATCCCGGGATCGTGGGTCGGCGTGAACTACTGGGCCCTCCACGCCTACACCCTGACCAACGCCAGCGGCGCCGCGCAGGTGGTCAAGTTCCGCATGGATCCGCTCGACGGCACCGTGAACCTGACCGACGACGAGGCCCGGGCACGCCCGCGCGACTTCCTCGCCGACGAGCTCGCCGGCCGGCTCTCCGCCTCCAGGCCCGCCGGGTTCAGGATGGTGGCGATCATCGGCCGCCCCGGTGACCCGACCAACGACGTCACCCGGATGTGGGAGGGGGAGGACAGCCGGCCCGTCGTCGAGCTCGGCACGCTGCATGTGCGCGCCGCAGCCGACGCGGCCCGCTGCGACGGCACGATCTTCGCCCCGACGATCCTCGCCGACGGCATCGCGGGACCGGCCGACGACCCGATGTTCGCGATCCGCACCCCCGCCTATGCGATCTCGATCACCAAGCGGCAGAACTGAGCGCCGCGCGCCGGCTGCGGGGCGCCCCGCATGAGAAACGGCCCGCGGCGACAACCGCGGGCCGTTCCATGTCGCGATGAGGAGACCGCGGCGGGCGCTACTGCGTCAGCCGAACGCTGGTCGTGTTCGAGGACGAGGACGACAGGCCGCTGTTGGTCGAGAGCTTCCAGTCTAGGCTGTTGAAGATGATCGTGTTGGAGACGATCTGGATCCGCGAGCCGTTGACCGTGGAGGTCGAGTTCCACGTGAGGTCGCGCCGCGGCAGGTAGATGAGCCCGGAGATCTCCTCGCTCACCGAGGAGTTGAACACATACTGGGTCGTGTTCGTGCTGGTGCTCGGCTCGAACATGAGGATGTTCGCATAGGTGCCGGTGGTCGGGGCAGAGAGCTTGGCGGTGAGACCGCCGTTGAAGCGGATCTCCGAATTGGTGTCGGAGAAATAGAAGGTGACGCCGGTGCCCTCGATGACGGCGTTGGAATTGATCACCATCCGGCCCTTGATGATGTGCAGGCCCGGCTGGAAGACGATGCGCGGCGAGCCGTTGAAGTTGATGTCGCACCACACCGAGCCGGCCGGCATGGTGTGCGCCCCGCCGCCCGCCGGCGGATCGTAGACCTGCTTGGTGTTGGTGCAGGCGCCGACGGTGGGTTTGGGCAGCTTGCCCGCATAGGGATCGGTCGCGGCGGCGCAGCCCGTCTGGATCGGCAGCGGGCTGGACGTGTTCTTGATGATGTTGGTGCCCTGGATGCAGAAGGTCTTCAGGTTCAGCGTGGTGCCGGCGTTGAAGATGGCGGCGGGGGACGCGGTGGAGCGGACGTGAACCTCGCAGTCCGGCGCGTTGATCCTCGCGCCGGAATTGACCAGCAGCGACTGCGACGTGTTGGGCGCCAGCGCGAAGATGCAGGGCATGGCGGCGGCGGCCGTGGACGAGGTCGAGCGCACCGCGGCGGCCTTTGCGGTGATCGCCACCGACGTGGTGCCGACGACGGCCATGAAGGTGGTGGGGACGGTGGCGCTGGCCGTGCCGCTCACCTTGGTGCCGTCGACCTGGAACTGGGCCGTGGCGCCGGCCACGGTGGACTGCCCCGTGAAATAGCCGGATGCGGTGGAGATCTCGGTGCCGACGGCGCGGGCCCCGGCGAGAACGGAGGCGTCCAGGGTCGCCTGCATGGCGGTGCGTTGCTGGGCGACCCGTGAATAGTCGACGCCGGCGCCCACCGTCGCCAGGAGCGGCAGGGCGGCGATTGCGAAGGTGGTCGCGATATTGCCGCGACCGTCGTCAAGGAAACGGCGAACCATCCGAACCGGCACGTCCAAGCTCCGCTGTCGTCTCAGTCTTGGCGACAGTGTTACCGGGAGCGGATGAATCCAAGTTTAAGACAACCGCGACCAGATGCGTGGGCTCGTCTCTCGCGTTGCTGGCTGACGCGATCCTGTTGCCTGTCCGCGCCGTCCCGTGTCGGCTTCGGCACAGTATTGCCTATGATATAGGCAATCAGCTACCGCCGTCAGATGCGCAGCCTCTGCGGCATGAACCTTGGCTCCGCCCAGAGAGAACGGCCCGCGGCGACAACCCGCGGGCCGTTCCATGCGGGCGGCCATGAGGAGCATGGGGACAGGCCGCCCCGCCGCCCGGCGGCCCCGCTCTTCATGGCGGCGCTCAGATCACGGACGGGTCTGGTGCCGGGACGCGTCCACGTCCCGGCAGGGCACGCCGCCGTCCCGTTCCGGAACATCCGGCGGCCCTTGTGCGGTACATCGCAAGGGGAGGGCCCGGACGCGGGTTTCGTGCCATTCCGGCCTGTCCCGCTTGCGGACGGGGTGAAGGAACCGTAAACGCCGCGCGTGTCCCATCCGGCCCTCCCCATCGATGCCGTCATTCCCGACCTGACGCGTGCGCTCGCGGCCGGTCCGCGCGCCGTGGTGGTGGCGCCGCCGGGGGCCGGCAAGTCGACGCGCGTGCCGCTCGTGCTGATGGAGGAGTCCTGGACCGGGACGGGCAAGATCCTCGTGCTGGAGCCCCGGCGCATCGCCGCGCGGGCCGTCGCCGACCGCATGGCGCGGACGCTGGGGGAAGAGGTCGGGGGCCGGGTCGGCCTCCGCGTGCGCTTCGGTTCGAAGGTGTCGTCGCGGACGCGGGTCGAGGTGGTGACCGAGGGCATCTTCACCCGCATGATCCTCGACGACCCCGCGCTGACGGGGGTTGCCGCGGTGCTGTTCGACGAGTTCCACGAGCGCAGCCTCGACGCCGATCTCGGCCTCGCCCTGGCGCTCGACGCGCAGGGGGCCCTGCGCGAGGACCTGCGCATCCTCGTCATGTCGGCGACGCTCGACGGCGCGCGGGTGGCGCGGCTCCTTTCCGATGCGCCCCTCATCGAGAGCGCCGGCCGCGCCTTTCCCGTAACGACGCGCCACGTGGGGCGGGATCCCGCGGCCCGGCTCGAGGACGAGGTGGCGCGGGTGGTGCGCCGGGCGCTGGCGGAGGAACCCGGATCGGCGCTGGTCTTCCTGCCGGGAGCCTCCGAGATCCGCCGCACAGCCGATCTCCTCGCCGCGACGGTGAAGGACCCGGCCGTCGACGTCGTCCAACTCTTCGGCGCCCTGGACCGGGCGGACCAGGACCGCGCCATCGAGCCGGCGCCGGCCGGGCGGCGCAAGGTGGTTCTGGCGACCTCCATCGCCGAGACCTCGCTGACCATCGAGGGCGTGCGGATCGTCGTCGATTGCGGCCTCGCCCGCGTCCCCCGCTTCGAGCCCGACCTCGGGCTGACGCGGCTCGAGACGGTGCGCGTGTCGCGCGCCGCCGCCGACCAGCGCCGCGGCCGCGCCGGCCGCACCGAGCCCGGCGTCTGCTACCGGCTGTGGGACGAGGCGCAGGAGGGTGCCTTTCCGGCCTATGCGACGCCCGAGATCCTCGCCGCCGACCTCTCCTCCTTCCTGCTCGACTGCGCCGCCTGGGGCGTCGGCGATCCGACGAGCCTCGCCTTCCTCGATCCGCCGCCGAAGCCGGCGCTGGCGGAGGCGCACGCGCTGCTCGATAGCCTCGCCGCCCTCGACGCGGACGGTCGCATCACCGCCGAGGGCAAGGTGCTGCGCGGCCTGCCGCTCACCCCGCGCCTGGCCCGCATGGTGGTGGACGCGAGCGCCCGCGGCGAGGGACGGCTCGCCGCCGATCTCGCCCTGCTGGTGTCCGAGCGTGGCCTCGGCGGCGAAGACGTCCATCTCGGCCACCGGCTCGACCGGCTGCGCACCGACCGCTCGCGCCGCGCCGAGGACGCCCGGCGGATGGCGGCCGGCTGGCTGCGGGAGGTGAAGGGCGCGCCCGACACCGGGTCGGGTCCGGAGCGGGCCGGTGCGGTGCTGGCGCTGGCCTTTCCCGACCGCATCGCCCGGGCGCGCGGCAAGGACGGAGACTTCGTCCTCGCCAACGGCCGCGGCGGGTCGGTCGATCCCGCCTCGCCGCTCGCCCGGGAGACCTTCCTCGCGGTGGCGGAGATCGGCGGTGTCGCGGCCAGGGCGCGCATCCTCTCGGCCGCGCCGATCAGCCTCGCCGAGATCGAGGAGGGTTTTGCCGACAGGATCGAGACGCGCGAGGACGTGACCTTCGACAAGGCCGCCGCGGCGCTGCGGTCGAAGCGCTCGCGCCGGCTCGGGGCCGTCAATCTCGGCGAACAGACCCTCGCCGTGCCGGCGGACGAGGCGAGCGCCGCCAGGCTCGCCGAGGGCATCGCCCAGATCGGCCTTCACCGCCTGCCCTGGACCAAGGCGCAGCTGGCGCTGCGCCACCGCGTCGCCTTCCTGCGCCGGGTGGACGAGAGCTTTCCCGACCTGTCGGACGAGACCCTGGCCGCCACAGCCGCCGACTGGCTGGCACCGCACATCCTCGGCAAGTCGGCATTGTCGCAGATCGGCGCTGATGATCTCGGCAACGCCCTCGACCAGTTGGTGCCGTGGGACGTGAAGCGGCGGATCGAGACCGACCTGCCCAGCCACTTCGACGCGCCGTCCGGCCAGCGCCACCCCATCGACTACGAGGGGGAGGAGCCGGTGCTGTCGATCCGGGTGCAGGAGCTGTTCGGCCTCGCCGTCCATCCGAGCGTGGCGCGCGGCAAGATCCCCCTGGTCGTGGAGCTCCTGTCGCCGGCGCACCGGCCGGTTCAGGTGACGCGCGACCTCCCGGGATTCTGGAAGGGCTCATGGCAGGCGGTGAAGTCAGAGATGAAGGGCCGCTATCCGCGCCATCCCTGGCCCGACGACCCCGCTGCCGCCGCTGCGACGCACCGGGCGAAGCCGCGGGGGACGTGAGAAGGCCTCACCCCCGAGGAGCGGGGGGCGTGGCGGCAGCGGCCGGAGCGGCCGGCGCCTGCGCACCGGGGCGCTGGGCCTGCCCGCGCCGCTCGCTCTGGCGGATCTGCGCCCACGAGTTCTGCTGCGTCACCATGGAGCGCAGGTAGGCGACGTTCTGCTCGGCCTCGGCGGGCGGCAGGTCCTTGCGGGCGATCTCCTCGGCCTCGGCGAAACGGCCCTGGAGGCCGACGACGAGGGCGAGGTTCTGGCGCACGCGCTTGTCGGCCTGGGGATGGCCGGCCGCCTGGCGCAGGGCCTGCTCGGCCTGGGGGAGCTGGCGCGAGAGGGCGTAGGACAGGCCGAGGTTGGAGAGGATCGCCGGCTCGCCCGGGGCGATCTTCAGGGCGTCGTTGTAGAGGGCCTGGGCCTCTTGAGGCCGGCCCATCTGGTCGTAGATGGAGGCCTGGACGTTGATGATGCGCCAGTCAGGCTGATCGGGCCGGTGGGCGCGACCGAGCACCTGGAGCGCCTGGTCGTGGCGGCCCGCATCGGCGAGCGCGCGGCCGAACTCGCCCATCAGCGTGAGGTTGCGGGGCTCGCGGATGGCGACGCGCTCCAGCACCGCGACCGCCTGGACGGACTGGCCGGTGGCGCGCAGGGCGCGGGCATAGCGCATGGCGTTGCCGGTGTCGGTCGGCGTCGAGCGGTAGCGGGCGGCGAGGCCCTCGATCTCGCTGCGCGCCGCCTGCTCGCCATAGGGCGCCGACGGCACCGAGCCGGTGATGTCGCCGCCACCGCCGCGGCGGGCGCTCAGCGAACAGCCGCCCGAGACGAGGGCGGCGAGGGTGACGACGAGGACGAGGGGCCGGACAGACAGGGACGCATTCGGCATGACGGACTCCGCGGGACAGGACGTGCGGCTGGTCGTCAGGTCATAATCCGTTAACGTTAACGAGCCGCTAAGACGGCTCAGTCGCGGCGGCGGCTGCGGGCCGGCGGCTGCACCCAGCGCAGCGCCTGGTCGGCGGCACGCTCTCCGGAAGCCCAGGCGCCGCCCACCGTGCCCCAGAGGCCCTCGTCGGTGGCTTCGCCGGCGAAGAGGATCCGCTGGCCGACGGGCTCGGCGAGGCGCAGCCGCTGTCCCGTGGCGCCGGGCCCTGCGACGGACCAGGCGCCGCGGACGAAGGGGTCGGTCGCCCAGGAGGTGACGTGGACCTCGCCCATGACGCGGCGGGCCTGCGGGCCGAACTCGTTGCCGATGAACTCCGCCGCGAAGGCCTTCATGGTGGCCGGGCCCGCCGTGGCGAGATCGCGGGCGAAGCTGCCGCCGACGTCGAGATACCACCAGTCGGAGCCGCCGATGCGGGCGAGCGGCTTGGCGGTGGCGGCGGTATCGGCCTTGACGACGAAGGGCTCGTCGGCCTGAGCCTCCAGCGGATTGCCGGGCAGGTGGACGATGAGATGCTCGTAGGCGCCGCAGGTGAGCGCGGCGATGGCGTCGGCCTGGCGCTTCGGCAGGGCGGGCGTGAAGCGGATGACTCCGGCGGCGAGGACGGCGGTGGAGACTGTGACGACGGCGGCGCGGGCGCGGATGGTGCCGCCCGGCGTCTCCACGACGACGCCCCGGCCCGACCAGTCGACCCGCGTCACCGCCGTCGACAGGCGGATCGGCAGGCCCTCGGCGAGCTTCGCCAGAATCGCGCCGTAGCTCTGGCGGCAGAACAGGTCGCGCGTCTCGACGGCGTTGTAGAAGTCGACGCAGGAGATCTCGGCGATCTCCTTGCCGGAATCCCACGCCCCCTTCAGGAAGGCCACGGTCGCCTGCCAGTCGCGCAGGTTGGTGGGCATGGCGGCGGCGAGCGAGATCTCGCGGCCCGCCTCACCCGCGTCGAGGATGGCGCGCTGGGCGCGGGTGAGGGCCGAGGCATAGGCCTCCCAC
The DNA here is from genome assembly GCA_001464235.1 of Rhizobiales bacterium Ga0077556. Taxonomy (GTDB): domain Bacteria; phylum Pseudomonadota; class Alphaproteobacteria; order Rhizobiales; family Phreatobacteraceae; genus Phreatobacter. The sequence goes on from LNFH01000370.1 coordinate 15,209, forward strand.
TCGCCCTCGCGGGGACGGCGGCCCTTGACGAGAAGGCGCGCCCGCTCGGGATCGTCGTAGAGCTGGAAGCCGCTCGCGCGCGCCAGCGGCACCAGCGGATTCTCTTCCGGCGCGTGAATCCAGTGGGCGCCGAGGTCCATCGGCACGCCGAAGTTGACGGTGTCGGCAATGCAGCGGCCGCCGGCCCGGTCCTTGGCCTCGAGCACGATCACCGTGCGCCCGGCCGCGGTCAGCTTGCGCGCTGCGGCGATGCCGGCGGCGCCCGCGCCGATCACCACCACGTCCACCTCGGCGGGCGAAGGGCGCGTGCCCTGGCCGAGCGCGGGGGTTGCGGGGACGAGCGCGGAGGCGGCGAGCAGGTGGCGCCGGGTCATCAACGGTCCGTTCATCGTGCTGGGCGATTCCCGATCATGGCTGACGCCTATAACAGGCAAATGGCAGCTTCGCGGCGATCGGGACGGCAAACGTGAACCCCTTGTCAACCCGGGGCGACAGAGACTTTGCCGTCCGCAAAAGGACGTCCCTGGGGAGGGACCACCATGGGAGACCGCATACTCGATGCCTTGGGGCGGCGCATCGCCGCCGTCCTGGACAAGCGCTCGCCCGGCTACGAGCCGACGACGCCGAGCGACCCCAACGCGCTGCGCGCCGCGCTCCGCCCGGGGGACATCCTGCTGGTCGAGGGCGACACGCGCATCTCGGCCGTCATCAAATACCTGACACAGTCGACCTGGTCGCATGCGGCCATGTATGTCGGCCCCATCGAGGGCCTTTGCGAGCCCGACGGCGAACCCCACGTGCTGGTGGAGGCCTATCTCGGCGAGGGCGTCATCTCCGCGCCGCTGTCCAAGTATCGCGAGTTCCACACCCGCGTCTGCCGGCCCGTGGGCCTCACCGAGGCCGACCAGCAGCAGGCCTGCCGGTTCATGATCGAGCGCATCGGCCTCGACTACGACCTGAAGAACATCCTCGACATGCTGCGCTTCCTCATCCCCCTGGATGATCGCCTTCGGCTCGGGCGATCCGACGCGGGCGATCTGCTCGACGCTCATCGCCCAGGCCTTCGAGACGGTGCGCTACCCGATCCTCCCGAAGGTGGAGCGCTGCGCGAAGGACGGAGAGCAGCGGGTGAAGGGACAGGCGGCGCGGCGGGAGATCCTGCACATCCGCCACCACTCGCTCTACGCGCCGCGCGACTTCGACATCTCGCCCTATTTCGCCATCGTCAAGCCGACGATCCAGCGCGGCTTCAACTACAAGAAACTGCGCTGGGGCGACGCCCCGGCCGAGCCGGCCGGCGAGGACGCCGCGCCGACCCTCAGCAGCGTCGCCTGAGCCGTAGTCGCTACAGCAGGCCGTGCTTGCGGAAGGCCTCGGCGAGCGACATGCCCGCCTCGAGATCGGCGCGCATGCGCCGCTCGCCGGTGATCTTGGTCATGGCGGTGGAGAGCACGGCGAGCGCCTGGGCGCGCGGCACGACCACCACGCCGTCGACGTCGCCGACCAGCACGTCGCCGGGCGCGATGGTGACGCCGCCGATGGTGATCGGCACGTCCTTCTCCACCATCATGCCCCGGTACTGGGTGTCGGCGGGCGACAGCGCCGCGGTGAAGACCGGAAAGCCCATCGCGCGGATGGCGACCACGTCGCGGGCGGCGCCATCGGTGAGGAAGCCGGCCGCCTCGAGATGACGGGCGCGGGTGGAGAGGAGTTCGCCCCAAGGGCCGATGTCGGTGTTGCCGCCGGTCGCCATGACGCAGACCTCGCCGGGCTTGAGGTCGTCGACGAGGGCGATCTCGAGGTCGTAGATGCCCTCGACGAAACCGCTGATGACCTTGTAGCCGCCGGTGCGCGCCGGGCCGAAGAGAACGGTGCCGTCGTCCACCGGCCGGATGGAGGGCGGCAGGATCTGGTGGTGCAGGCCGTGCTCGTCGAGCGCGTCCGACACGGGCGCGGCGGCGATGACGGGCCGTGCCGCGGCGATGATGTCGTCGAAGGTGTCGGTCATGCGGGCTGTTCCTCCTGTTCGTTGCCGGGAGGATAGGGCGTTCAGCGCCGGTGTCAGCCCGCCTTCTTCGCAAGGAAGGCGCGCACACCCTCCATGAAGGCCGGCTTGACGATGAGGCCGATCTGCGTCTCCCGCTCCGCGTCGAGCTGGGAGGCGAGGTCGCTCGTCTCGGCGCGGTCCATCAGCCGGCGGATCTCGAAGAAGGCTTCCGCCGAGCCGCGGCCGAGCCGCGTGGCGAGGGCGCGCGCCGCGGGGAGGCACTCGGCGTCGTCGACGCAGGTCCAGACGAGGCCCCATTCGGCCGCCTTCTCGGCCGGCAGCTTGTCGCCGAGCAGCGCGAGGGCACGGGCCCGGGCGCGGCCAATGGCGCGCGGCAGAAACCAGGTGACGCCGAGATCGGGGACGAGGCCGAGCTGCGGGCCGAAGGTCAGCACGAAGGAGGCGGAGCGGGCCGCCACCGCGATGTCGCAGGAGAGCGCGAGGCCGACGCCGGCGCCGGCGGCCACCCCGTTGATGGCGGCGACGGTCGGCTTCGGAAAGTCGTCGATGGCGAGGATCAGCGGGTTGTAGAGGTCGCGCATGGCGGCGTTGACCCCCTCGCCGGTGGGGGCGAGGCCGCCGGCGAGGTCGGCGCCGGCGCAGAAGCCGCGGCCGTTGCCTGTGAGCACCAGCGCCTTGACCGCGGGATCGACACGCGCCTCGGCGAGGGCCTTCAGGGCGCCGCGGACGAGGTCGTCGTTGAAGGCGTTGAGACGGTCCGGGCGGTCGAGGGTCATCGTCGCGATGCCCTCTGAGACCTCATAGGTGACGGCCATGGTTCAGGTCCTTTCGGCGACGAGGCCTGCGGTGAGCGCCGCGTCGATTTCGGTTTGGGAGAGGCCGGCCGCGGCGAGCACGGCGCGCGTTTCGGCGCCGGGTCCGCGGGCGGGCGGCGCGGCCTCGGTCGGCGTGCCGGAGAAGCGGGGCGCGGGCCGCGGCACCGGGCCCTCGGGCGTCTCGAGGAAGGTGCCGCGGGCGACGTTGTGCGGGTGGGTCGCGGCCTCCCGCGGATCGAGCACCGGCGCGTAGCAGATCTCCCGGCCGTCGAGCAGGGCGGTCCATTCGTCCCGCGTCTTCGACCGGAAGGTCGCGGCGATGGCCTCGCGCAGGTCCGGCCACATGGCCTTGTCCCACTGTTTCGCGAAGCGCGGATCGGAGAGGTTCAGGCCCTTCAGCAGCTCGGCGTAGAACTGCGGCTCCAGCGAGCCGATGGAGACGTACTTGCCGTCGGCGGTGTCGTAGACGCCGTAGAAGGGCGCGCCGCCGTCGAGCATGTTGGCCTCGCGCGCCACCTTCCAGGTGCCGGCATTGATCATGCCGAAGATCATGGTGCCGAGCACCGCCGCGCCATCGACCATGGCGGCGTCCACCACCTGGCCGCGGCCGGTGCTCTTCGCGCCGTAGAGGGCGGCGACCATGCCGAGCGCCAGCATCATGCCGCCGCCGCCGAAATCGGCCGCGAGGTTGAGCGGGGGCACCGGCGGGCGGTCGGCGGGTCCGAGCGGCCAGAGCATGCCGGAGAGGGCGAGGTAGTTGATGTCGTGGCCCGGCGCCGGGCCATAGGGCCCGTCCTGGCCCCAGCCGGTCATGCGGCCGGCAGACGTCGGGTCCGAGGCCGAGGCGCTCCATGACGCCGGGGCGGAAGCCCTCCAGCAGGGCGTCGGCACCGGCGATGATCTTCAGCACGAGGTCGGCGGCGCCCGGCTTCTTCAGGTCGACGGCGACCGAGCGGCGGCCACGGCCGAGGGCATCGCCGGCGTTCCAGGCGGCGCTGCCGGCCCGGTCGATGCGGATGACGTCGGCGCCGAGGTCGGCCAGCATCATGGCGCAGAAGGGCCCGGGGCCGAGGCCCTGGAACTCGACGATGGTCACGCCGGTAAGCGGGCCGCTTCTGGTCACTTGGGTTCCTCCCCGGCCGCCGTGCTGCGGCCCCATGCTTTGGGCGAAACGCTAAAGCCGGACCGGCGACAGTCAAGGCGACGGCAACCGGCCTTCCGGGGGAGGCCGAAGGGCGGACGCGGGGGCGCGCGACCAAATGGGCGTTGCATTTTGAGCCCGAGCGGCCATCTATGCGACGACTGAAACGGTGCATGCGCGGTGACCCGGGGGGCTCCCGCGCGAGGGAGAGGTCCATGAGCGGCAACGGCAGCGCGAAATTCGGCGCGTCCTTCGGCGGTTCCTATGGCGGCAGCTTCGGCGGCATGGCGCCCCAGGCGGCCCCGGCCCCGGCCGCCGCGGCGGCTGCGCCCGGCGACCTCATCAAGGACACCACGACCCGCGACTTCGTGAAGGACGTGCTGGAGGAATCGAAGAAGCAGCCGGTCCTCGTCGACTTCTGGGCCACCTGGTGCGGCCCCTGCAAGCAGCTCACCCCCGTGCTCGAGAAGGTCGTGCAGTCCTTCAAGGGCAAGGTGAAGCTCGTGAAGATGGACATCGACAAGCACCCGGAGATCGCCGGCCAGCTCGGCATCCAGTCGATCCCCGCGGTCATCGCCTTCGACAAGGGCCAGGGCATCGACGGCTTCATGGGCGCCCTGCCCGAGAGCCAGGTGAAGGCCTTCATCGACAAGCTGGTGGGCGGCAAGGTAAGCCCCGACATCGCCGAGATCCTCGCGGCAGCCGATGCGGCGCTGGTGGAGGGTGACGCGGCGGGCGCCGCCCAGGTCTATGCCCAGGTGCTCGGCGCCGAGCCGGAGAACCTGCATGCCCTCGCCGGCCTCGCCCGCTGCGCCGTGGAGACGGGCGACCTCGACCAGGCCAAGGCGATCCTGGAGCAGGTGCCGGCCGACAAGGCGAACGACAAGTCGGTGGTGGCGGCGAAGGCGGCCCTCGATCTGGCTGCGCAGGCCGCCGATCTCGGCCCGATCCACGAGTTCGAGCACCGCCTCGCCCAGAACCCCGCCGATCACCAGGCGCGCTTCGACCTCGCCGTGGCCCTCAATGCCCAGGGCAAGCGCGAGGAGGCCGCCGACCATCTGCTGGAGATCTTCAAGCGCGATCGCACCTGGAACGACGACGGGGCGCGCAAGCAGCTGGTGCAGTTCTTCGAGGCCTGGGGCCCGATGGACGAGGCGACGCTCTCCGGCCGGCGCAAGCTCTCCTCGCTGCTCTTCCGCTAGGCGGTCGCGGCGCCCGAGGGCGCTGCGGCAGGTCACGCCGTCGGGAGGCTTGGCCTTCCGCGGTCGCGTGCCGGCGGGCCCCGACCGGGACCCGCGCCGGAAACCCATGCCCGTCCCTGACTACGGCGTGATGAGGATCGCCCCCGTCGTCGCCCGCGCCTCCGCCGCCCTGTGGGCTGCGGCGATGTCGCCGAGAGCGAAGCGCGCGCCGATGTCGACCGACACGTGGCCCGCCGCGATGGCGGCGAAGAGCTCGGCGGCGTTCTCGCGGAAGACGGCCGGGTCGGCATTGTGCGGGAAGACCGAGGGGCGGGTGAGGAAGAGGCAGCCCTTCTTGTTGAGGAGTTCGGGGTGGATGTCCGGCGCCGGGCCCGAGGCCGCGCCGTAGGACACCATCAGGCCGAAGGGTTGGATGCAGTCGAGCGACTTCAGGAACGTGTCCTTGCCGACCGCGTCATAGACCACCCGCGCCTTGCGGCCACCGGTGGCGGCGAGCACGGCGGCCGGCCAGTCCTCCTGCCGGTAGTCGACGGCGTGGTCGGCGCCGATGCGCTTGGCCAGCGCGCATTTCTCCGGTCCGCCGGCCGTGGCGATCACCTCGGCGCCGAGCGCCTTGCCCCAGCGCACCAGGATCTGGCCGACGCCGCCGGCGGCGGAATGGACGAGGATGAGGTCGCCCGGAACCACGCGGTGGGTCTTGCGCAGCAGGTACTGGGCCGTCAGCCCCTTGAAGATGAGGGTCGCCGCGGCGGCGTCCGACACCGCCTCGGGCAGGATCACCAGCCGCTCGGCCGGCACGATGCGGCGGTCGGCATAGGCACCGATGCCGGCATTGATGTAGGCGACGCGGTCGCCGGGCTGCAGCGCGGTGACGCCCTCGCCGACAGCCTCGACGACGCCGGCCGCCTCGTGGCCGAGGCCCGTCGGCGTGGGGAGGGGATAGGTGCCGCGCCGCTGGTAGACGTCGATGAAGTTGAAGCCGATGGCGGTCTGGCGGATCTGCACCTCGCCCGGACCGGGCGGCGGCAGGTCGATGGTCTCGATCGCCATCACCTCCGGGTCGCCGAAGCCGTGAAGCCGAACCGCGCGTGCCGTCGCCATGGGCGTGTCTCCCTCGTGTCGTCTCGTCGTTGCCGCCGGGGGCGGGGGCGAAGCTATGCCATGGCGCCGGGCTCGCCGCCATCCGGCCGTCTTGCCACGGCCCCCATCCTTGCCGACAAAGGCGGCCGGAGGATCGCCCATGACCCAGACGCCACGTTCCGTCGCCATCATCGAGGTCGCGCCGCGCGACGGTCTGCAGAACGAGAAGGTGATGGTCTCGACGGAGGACAAGATCAGCCTCGTCGAGCGCTCCTTCGCCGCCGGATTCCGCCACGTGGAGGCGGTGTCCTTCGCCAATCCGAAGCGCGTGCCGCAGATGGCGGATGCGGAAGCGGTGATGGCGGGGCTTAGCCCCCGCTATGCCGACCGCAACCTCATCGGTCTCGCGCTCAACGCCCGCGGCGCCGAGCGGGCCGTGGCGGCGAAGTGCAGCCAGATCAACTATGTCGTGGTCGCCTCGGAGACCTTCGCCAACCGCAACCAGAACGCCTCGGTCGCCGATCTCGTCGACGGCACGCGGGATGTCGCGGCCATCGCGCGCGCGGCGGGCGTGCCCATGTCGATCTCGCTCGCCACCGCCTTCGGCTGCCCCTTCGACGGGGAGGTGCCGGTGGAGCGGGTGATGGGCATCGTGGAGGCGCTGCTGAAGAGCGATCCCTTCGACATCGGCTTCGCCGACACGATCGGCTGCGCCGTGCCGCCGCAGGTCACCGACATGCTGGCGCGCGCACGGGCTCTGTCGACCTCGGTGAAGTGGCGCTGCCATTTCCACGACACCCGCAACACCGGCGTCGCCAACGCCATCGCCGCGGTGGAGGCCGGCGTCGACTTCCTCGACGCCTCGACCGGGGGCGTCGGCGGCTGCCCCTTCGCCCCGGCGGCGACCGGCAACGTCGCGACCGAGGACCTCGTCTACGTCTTCAACCGCATGGGCATCGAGACCGGGCTCGACATCGACACGCTGCTCGACACCTCGCGCTGGCTCTCCGGCGTGCTCGGCAAGCCGCTGCCCTCGGCGCTCGGCCGGGCCGGCGTGTTTCCGGCCTTCACCCTCGAGGACCTGCGCGCCGCCCACGCCCTGGTGCAGACGGCCATGCCGCCGACGCCGGCCTTCGCCTGGCCGCTGCTCGCAGCCCGCTTCGGCTGCGAGGTGGTGGTCAAGCACGAGAACCATACGCCGACCGGCGCCTTCAAGGTACGGGGCGGCCTCGTCTACATCGACCGCCTGAGGCGCGAACGGCCGGAGGTGAGGGGCATCGTGTCGGCGACGCGCGGCAACCACGGCCAGAGCCTCGCCTTCGCCGCGCGGCGGGCCGGCCTGCCCGTGGTCATCGTCGTGCCGCACGGCAATTCGGTGGAAAAGAACGCGGCGATGCGGGCCTTCGGCGCCGAGCTGGTGGAGCACGGCCGCGACTTCGACGAGGCGCGGGCGCGCGCCGTCGAGATCGCGGGGGAGCGCGGCTACGAGTTTGCCGCCTCCTTCCAGCGCGATCTCGTCATGGGGGTGGGGACCTATGCGCTGGAGCTGTTCACGGCGCATCCCGACCTCGACGTGGTCTATGTGCCGATCGGCCTCGGCTCGGGCATCTGCGGGGTCATCACGGCGCGCGACCTCCTGGGCCTGACCACGGAGGTCGTCGCCGTCGTGGCCGAGAACGCGCCGGCCTATGCGCTGTCGCTGGCGGCGGGCCGGGTGGTGGAGACCAACGACGCCGCGAGCTTCGCCGACGGCATGGCGGTGCGCATCCCCAACGCGGAGGCTTTCGCGATGATCGCCCGCGGGGCGGCGCGCTGCGTCACCGTCGGGGAGGACGCCATCGCCGAGGCCATGCGCATCTACTGGACCGACACCCACAATGCCGCCGAGGGGGCGGGGGCCGCGGCCCTGGCGGCGCTGGCGCGGGAGGCGGCCGGGTTGAAGGGCCGCAAGGCCGGCGTCATCCTGTCGGGCCAGAACGTCGATCTGGCCGTGATGGGCGAAGTGCTGGCGGGGCGGACGCCGGTGGCGGCCTGAGGTCGGAGCGAGACAAGGCCCCACCCCTACCCTCCCCTCGCGGGGCGAGGGGAGGGGGACTACGGCGCTGCGCTCCGTCCGGCTTCGGCGGTGCCAGGCGCAAGGGTCGAAGAGAAGCGGTACGCAGTAGTCCCCCTCTCCGCGCGGAGCGCGGGGAGGGTAAGGGTGGGGCCTTCTCTTCTCTCATCCTCCCCACCTCGCCCCTGCGACGGCGCGCGCGCTTGCGAAAGGGCGAGGGAACGACCAGCTATGACGGCGGAGATTTCTCGATGATCCACCTTCGCTGGCTGGTGTTCGGCCTGATCGCGCTGCCCTTCCTGGAGTTCGCCACGTTCTTCTTCGTGGCGGGCAAGATCGGCTTCATCGGCGCGTTGCTCGCGGTGTTCCTCACGTCCTTCCTCGGCATCGTGCTGCTGAAGGGCGGGGCGAAGCTGCTGTTCGCCCAGGTCATGCGCTCGGGCGGCGTGGTGCTGATGAGCGGGGAGGCCGCCCGCAGCGGCATGCTCACCGCCTTCGCCGGCCTGCTCCTCGCCATTCCCGGCTTCGTCACCGACATCATCGCCGTGATCCTGCTCGTGCCGGCGCTTCGCGGCTTCCTCATGGGGCGCGGCGTCGTCACGACCGGCCAGCGCCCGCCGCCGCCCGGCGTCGTCGACCTCGAACCCGCCGACTGGCGCGAGGAGCGGCGCTCGCCCCCTGCCGACCCGCGGCTCGGCCCTCCCGGAAAAGGCTGATCGGCCCCGCCCGCCTTGCCCGCACGGGTTCCCGCGTGCTAGCGAGCCCGCCACGGATCGACCGATCAGGCGCCACCGGAGATTTCCTGATGACCCCGAACGGCGACACCGCCCTCGAAGCGGCCCCGCAGCTCAACGTCCTCGCCCAGTACGTGCGCGACTTCTCCTTCGAGAACCGCAATGCCCCGCGCTCGCTGATGCCGCAGAGCGACCAGCCGGCGATCAACATCCAGATCAACGTCAACGCCAATCCGATGAGCGAGCAGGAGTTCCAGATCGAACTCACCATCGAGGGCGACGCCAAGACGAAGGAAATGACGCTCTTCAAGTTCGAGCTCGTGTTCGGCGGCATCTTCCGCATCGCCAACGTGCCGCAGGAGGCCGTCCACCCGATCGTGCTGATCGAGTGCCCGCGCCTGCTCTTCCCCTTCGCGCGCCAGATCATCGCCAACGCCACCCGCGACGGCGGCTTCCCGCCGCTCTATCTCGACCCGGTCGACTTCGCCGCCCTCTACCGCCAGCGCATGGCCGAGACCGGCGGCCAGATGCCGGGCGGCGCGCCGCTGACGCAGTGAGCGCCTTCGGATCGCGACACGATGAGAGCCGGGCCCTGTGCCCGGCTTTTTTCGTCGCGCTGGCCCGCACGGGGGCCGGCCGATGACCGGGCCGATCCTCGACCGCGCCGCCTTCATCCGCACCCATACGCGCCTCCTCACCACGCCGCATGCGCCGGAGATCTCGCTCCACCTCGCCGACGAGGCGACGGCGCTGTGGCAGAAGACGGAGGACGAGCTCGGCGAGATCGGCCTGCCGCCGCCGTTCTGGGCCTTCGCCTGGGCCGGCGGGCAGGCGCTGGCGCGCTACGTCCTCGATCACCCGAAGATCGTGGTGGGCAAGCGCGTTCTCGACGTCGCGACCGGCTCCGGCCTCGTAGCCATCGCCGCCGCGAAGGCCGGCGCGCGGGCGGTGACGGCGGTGGACATCGACGCCTTCTGCGCCGTGGCCGTCGGGCTCAATGCGGCGGCGAACGGGGTCCATGTCACGGCCGAGACGCGCGATCCCGTCGGCAGCGACGAGGGGTTCGACGTGATCCTCGCCGGCGACATCTGCTACCAGCGCGACATGACGGACGCGATGATGGGCTGGCTCAAACCGCTCGCGGCGCGCGGGACTGTCGTGCTGATCGGCGATCCCGGGCGCACCTACCTGCCGAAGACCGGGCTCGAGAAACGCGCCGAATACGAGGTGCCGGTGACGCGGGCGCTGGAGGACCTCGAGATCAAGCGCACGGCGGTCTGGGCCCTCTCCGGCGCTTAGCCGGCTGCTCGCAAATCTTTGATCATTCCACGAAAATTGCGGGGATGCGCCACAGTGTCGCCGCGACCATCTGGTCCCTTGGCGCCGTCGTATCACCGTCGCCGAGCCAAGGGAGGCCACAATGCAGCTGACAGCGGAAGTTCGTCCGAGCGCTTTCGAGGGCAAACCCTTCAAGGTCGTGTTCCGCAAGGCCGACCAGGTCGTGGCGGAATGGCCGGTCTCGTCCGTCAAGGCCGGCGAGGAACGGATCGCCGAGACGCTCGGCGCCATCGCCTGCGCCAAGGCGCCGAAGGGCACGCCCTGCCACGCGGGCTGACCCGTGCTCCCGCGCTTGACCCGCCCGGCCGGGCGGTGACAGACAGGTGCCGATGCAGCCTGCGGGGACCCGACACACGTGACCTCACCGACGAGCGGCGCACCCGATCCCGTCGCGCCGCAGCCGCATGAGGCGGGGGCGATCGCCTCCCGCCTCGCGGCCGTGTGGCACGACAACGTGGCGCGCCCCGTCCGCGCGCTGAAGACCGCCTACCTGCCGCTCCTGCTCGTCTATTTCGCCTATGGCGCCCTCGGCGTCATCGACGTGGCGCGGGACATGTGGGTCAAGGAGAGCCTGTCGCTGTCGCCGGCTGAACTCGCCGGCATCGGCGTCTGGCTGAGCCTGCCCTGGACCATCAAGATGGTCTTCGGCCAGCTGGTGGACAGCGTTCCCCTCTTCGGCTCGCAGCGGCGGGCCTATGTGCTGATCGGCGCCGCGCTGGTGGCGCTGGGGCTGCTGACGCTCGCCGGCTCCGCGGGCGGATGGCTCGGGGCGCTGAGGCCGGATCAAGCCTTCGTCCTCGGCGCGCTGCTCATCGTCCTCGGCGCCGTCATCCAGGACGTGGTGGCCGACGCCATGTCCTCGGAGGTGGTCGCCCGCACCGACGAGAAGGGCGAGCCGCGGCCCGACGGCGAGATCCGCGCCGAACTCGGCATGGTGCAGGTGCTCGGCCGCCTGGCGCTGGGCATCGGCATCCTGTCGGTCGCAGGCCTCTCCGGCTGGCTTGCCCAACACCTCACCCGCGAGCAGGTGTTCCTCTGTGGCCTCGTCATTCCGGCCGTGTCCGCCATCGGCATCCTCGCGGCCTCGACGGAGACCGCCGAGCGGCGGCCCCTCGACTGGCGCATCCTCGGCGGCGGCATCGCCTTCGGCGGCTTCGTCGTCGCGGTGGCGCTCCTCGGCGTGCCCTATGCGCAGGAGGTGGTCTTCGTCGGCTCCATGGCGATCGTGCTGACGATGCTGCACCTCGTCACCCGCGACATCGACCCGAAGACGCGGCGCGCCATCATTTTCGCCTCGGTGATCATCTTCGCCTTCCGGGCGACGCCCGGCGTCGGCGACGGCTATTTCTGGTGGTCGCTGGACGTGCTGAAGTTCGACGAGGCCTTCTACGGCGTGCTGCGGCAGACCGGGGCGGTGCTGGCCATCGCCGCCATGTGGCTGTTCTCCAAGCAGCTGACGGAATATTCGGTCACCACTGTGCTGTTCTGGATCGCGGTCGCCGGCACGATCCTGTCGCTGCCCAATATCGGCCTGTTCTACGGCCTCGCCGACTGGACGCAGGCGACCTTCGGCTTCGGCGCACGCACCATCGCGGTCGTGGATGCGGCGACCTCCTCGCCCTTCGCGCAGCTGTCGATGATCCCGCTGCTCACCCTCATCGCCTACTACGCGCCGGAGGGACGGCGGGCGACCTGGTTCGCGCTGATGGCCTCGCTGATGAATCTGGCGCTGGTGGCCGGGCAGCTGCAGACCAAGTACCTCAACCAGATCTTCACGGTGGGCCGCGGCAACTATGCCGAGCTCGGCGAGCTCCTCATCACCGCGACGGTCATCGGCTTCGTCGTGCCCGTCGCGGTGATTCTGATGTTCAGGAAGCGCGTGTGAGGCCTCAGGCCGCGCGGCGGTAGTCCGAGCGCATGAAGACGTGCCACGAGCCGTCCGGCTGGCGCACCTGCCCGCGGAACTCGTAGTGGTCGTCGGACTTCACCTCGATGATGTCCTGGTAGGTGGCCGTCGTACCGTCGCCGGAGAAGGACGGCCCGTCCGCCTGCAGCGTCAGCACCTTGCCGGCGGCGTCGAGTTCGCCGTCATAGACCCAGAGGTTCGCCATCATCGAACCGACCCAGGTGCCGACATAGCGGCCCGTCGCCGGATCGTAGCCGATGGTCAGCAGCATGTTCGCCTCGCCCCCGCCCGGCATCTCGCCGGTGCCCTGACCGACGATCCAGAACCCGCCGAGGGAGGTGAAGGTCTGCCGGCCCTTGAGCTTCTTTCCCGGATTTTCCGGGCAGTCGTGGTCGTAGTCCCAGGTGCCGATGAAGCGCTGCAGCCAGGCGTGCTCCTTCTGCGGTTCTCCGAACATGGCGTTTCTCCTCTTGCCGGTTGGTCTTGGGGGGAACTCGTGAGGCGTCAGCCCTCCGCGCGCCGCTTGAGGGCGGCGAGGCCGGCCTCGAAGTCGGGACCCACCATGCGCTCCATGCTGAAGACGAGGCTCATCAGCTTGGCGACGAAGGGCTGGGGTCCGGACATGGCCCAGGTGACGCGGGTGCCGGCAGCCTCGGGGGCGAGGGTGAATTCGGCGAGGTTGTGGGCCTCGAAGGGTTTGAGGAAGTCGAGCTTGATGGCGACGCGCCGCGGCGCGTCCTCGACGATCTCCATGCGGCCGGTGCCCACCTGGCCGTTGCCCTCCCAGCCGTAGACGGCGCCGACGCCGGCCTCTGCACCCGACAGGGTGCGCTTCATGGCGGGGTCCTTGGCCTCCCAGGGCGACCAGTCGCGCCAGGCGCGGAAGTCGGCGATCAGCGGGCGGATGGTCTCAGGCGGCGCGGCGATCACGGTGGACCGCTCGAGGCGGAAGTGGTCCGGCCGGGTCGCGGCATAGGCGAGAAGGCCGCCGATGGCGATGAGGACGGCGGCGAGCGCGTAGAGCATGGGCCCTCTCCAGGTCACCGGGTCACGCCTTCGCCGGCAGGGCGCTGGCGAAGCTCCAGGAATGGCCGAAAGGATCGACGATCTGGGCATAGCGGTCACCCCAGAAGGCGTCGTGGGGCGCGATGACCGTGGTGGCGCCGGCCTTCATGGCGCGATCGTACCAGGCGTCGCAGTCGTCCACGACGAGGTGCATGGTGACGGAGACGCCGCCGACGCGGGGCGGCGGGCCGAAATTGGCGCCGGGAAAGACGTGCTCGGGGAAGTCGTCGTGGAGGAAGACCGTGGAGCCGTTGATGGTGAGCGCGGCGTGCAGCAGCCGCTTGCCGTCGTCCGCGGGAACCCGCGCCAGTTCGGTGGCGCCGAGGGCGGTCGCATAGAAGGCGATGGCCTCGGAGGCGCCCTCGACGTTCAGGTGGGGGATGACGGCTGTTCCGGCCATGGGGCTCTCCTCGACGGTCTTTCACTTAACTCATAGGTTAAGTATCTGGGGGCGGGGATGTCAAGCCGGGACGGCGATCGCCCGCCGCCCCGGCCGGGGTCAGCCCCGGAACCAGAAGCCCGCGACCATGCCGACTGCGAAGATCACCAGCACGGCGTTGCGGTAGAGCCGGTCCCAGCGGTCGTAGCGCACCGGTGCCAGTTTCAGGACGTCGAACTCCTCGCGGCCAGCCGGCGCGGGCTGCGGCTTCGCCGCGCCGCCGGCTTCGGAGGGGGGCGCGGCAGGCTTCGGACGGTCGGGTGTGGGGGGCCTTGGAACCTCGGTGGCGGTCAGGTCGATGGTGACCGGCGCCGGTGTGCGGCGGGTGTCTCTCTGCTGGATGGACATGGATAGCTCTGTGTCGAAAGCCACGGGTCGCGACGGCGCGCGACGCCCCCGGCGCCGCAGGGCGGCCGGTCGGGTGGCATGAAGGGAAAGGGGTGGAGTGCGGGCGTCAGGCCGCGGGGGGCGCGCGCGCCTCGGGCCGCAGCCGCACGCCGGGGCGGTGCGGGGCTGAGGCGGCGACGGGCTGCGTGGCTTCGCTCGCGGTGAGCGCCTGCCCGGGCCGGCGGGGCGGCGGCGCCGCACCGGGATCGTCGGGGCCGCCGGCGCGGTCGTCGGCCGCCAGTCGGCGCTTGAGGGCGGGCGCCTCGCTCTGGCGCAGGACCGCGACGTCGCCCGCCGCGCGCTCCAGCACGGCGCCGCCCGGAACGGGGGCGTGGAAGCGCGCCTGGGGGGCGCCGGCCGCGAGGCCCGCCGCGAGCAGGACCAGGGCCGCCAGCCACAGCCGCGCGCGGCCGAGGCCGGCCGCCCAGGGCGGCAGACGGAGGCTGGCCTTCGCTGGTGTCGGTCCCCTCGGGTCGGTCATCGCCCGTTTCTGTGCACCGAATCCGGCGGAAATGCGAGGCCCGGGCCGGCTGCGTGCCGATGGCTGCAGTGCCTGTCGCACGCTTCCGTTTTCCAAACGTCACGTTTTCGGCTATGATGCGTGCTTGTGGCGCCCTCGCGGCGCGAAGCAGAGAGGATTGGACCCTGTCCACCACAACCCTGCCGGGGCCGACCGCCAGCGCGTCGCCCTCCGGGACTCCGACGGCTAGCCCCGCTCCCGCGGACGTCCTCCAGCTCGTCCTCGACACCTTGGAAGAGAACAAGGCCGAGGAAATCCAGGCCATCGACCTCAAAGGCAAGACCTCCATCGCCGACGCGATGGTGGTGGCCTCCGGGCGTTCGCATCGCCACGTCGGCGCGCTGGCCGACTATCTGATGAAGGCGCTGAAGGAAAAGGGCGTCGGACAGCTCCGCGTCGAGGGCCTGCCGGCCTGCGACTGGGTGCTGGTGGATGCCGGCGACGTCATCATCCACGTGTTCCGGCCCGAGGTGCGCACCTTCTACAATCTCGAGAAGATGTGGTCCGCGGCCCGTCCGGGCGACCGGCTGGCCGGCTGATCGCTGCGCCTCGATCCGGAGCGCCGGCATGCGGCTGATCGTCGTCGCCGTCGGGCGCGCCAAGGCGGGGCCTGAGAGCGAGCTCGCCGCCCGCTACCAGGAGCGTGCGGCCAAGGCCGGCAAGAGCCTCGGCTTCCGCGCCGTAGAGACGGTGACCCTCGACGAGAGCCGCCTGCCGGACACCGCTGCCCGCAAGGGCGAGGAGGCGGCGGCCATCCGCCGCGTGCGGGCCGGGCGGCTGATCCTGCTCGACGAGCGCGGAAAGAGCCTCGGCAGCGCCGATTTCGCCGCGTTGCTCGGACGCTGGAAGGATTCCTCCGAGGAGGCGGCGACGCTGGTCGTCGGCGGGCCCGACGGGCTCGACCCGGCGCTGCGGGCCGAGGCGGACCTCGTCCTCTCCTTCGGCGCGATGACCTGGCCGCACCAGCTCGTGCGGATCATGGCGCTGGAGCAGCTCTACCGCGCCGTCACCATCCTCGCCGGCCATCCCTATCATCGCGTCTGACGGTACCGGGGCCTTCCAGGCTCTCCCGACGCGTCGCGTCCTGTGGACAAAGGCCCTGCGGACGCCGCCGCGGGTCTCGACAGACAGGCTCTTACGCTGTCATCCAACCTTCACTAAAGTGTCACGCGTCCGTCGTCTGGCGGACCCAGAACGGCGCGGCCCTTGCCGCAAGCCGCACCGCCGCCGCAAGGCGTCTGTTGGGAGGACTATTTCCGATGTTCAACCGTCGTTCGATGTGCTGGCCGCGAGCCCCGCCGCAGCGCAGGTCGAGATCCAGTGGTGGCACGCCATGACCGGTGCCAACAACGAGGTCGTCAACAAGCTGGCGCAGGACTTCAACGCCTCGCAGCGCGAGTTCCGGGTCGTGCCGACCTACAAGGGCTCCTATCCCGACACGATGAATGCCGGCATCGCCGCGTTCCGCGCCGGCAACGCCCCGCACATCCTCCAGGTCTTCGAGGTGGGCACCGCGACGATGATGGCCGCCCGCGGCGCCATCAAGCCGGTGTTCCAGCTCATGGCCGAGGCCAACGAGCCCTTCGATCCCAAGGCCTACCTGCCGGCGGTCGCTGGCTACTATTCGACCTCGCGCGGGGAGATGCTGTCCTTCCCGTTCAACTCGTCGTCCTCGGTGATGTGGTACAACAAGGACGCCTTCCGCCGGGCTGGCCTGAACCCGGACCAGCCGCCGAAGACCTGGCCGGAAGTGTTCGATGCCGCCAAGAAGCTGCGCGCCGCCGGCTATGACAAGTGCGGGTTCTCCTCCGCCTGGATCACCTGGCTGAACATCGAGCAGTTCTCGCTCTGGCACAACGTGCCGCTCGCCACCCGCGCCAACGGCATCGACGGCTTCGATACGGAGCTGCGCTTCAACTCGCCGCTGCACGTGCGCCACCTGCAGAACCTCATCGACCTGCAGAAGGACAACACCTTCTCCTATTCGGGCCGCACCAACACCGGCGAGGGCCGCTTCACCTCCGGCGAGTGCCCGATCTTCCTGACCTCGTCGGGCTTCTACGGCAACGTCAAGGCGAACGCGAAGTTCGACTGGGCCAATGCGCCGATGCCCTACTATCCGGATGCGGCCGGCGCGCCGCAGAACTCGACGCTGGGCGGCGCCTCGCTCTGGGTCATGGGCGGCAAGCCCGCCGCCGAGTATCGCGGCGTTGCCAAGTTCTTCGCCTTCCTGTCGCAGACCGAACGCCAGGCGAAGCTGCACACCGACTCCGGCTACCTGCCGATCACGCAGGCCGCCTACGAGCAGGTGAAGGCCTCCGGTTTCTACCGCGAGAACCCCTATCTCGAAACGCCGATCCTGCAGCTCAACAACAAGCCGCCGACCGAGAACTCGCGCGGCCTGCGCCTCGGCAACATGGTGCAGATGCGCGACGTCTGGGCCGAGGAGTTCGAGGCGGCGCTGGCCGGGCAGAAGAGCGCCCAGGCGGCGCTGGACGCGGCGGTCTCGCGCGGCAACGTGATGCTGCGCCAGTTCGAGCGCACCGTCTCCCGCTGAGATCACACACATCCGGCACCGGGGCGGGTCCGACCCGCCCCGGTCCGTCTTTTCGGGGGACCTGAATGGAAAAGCGCGTTGTCTTCGACGGCAAGCTGCTGCCCTACGCGCTTCTGATGCCGCAGCTCCTCATCACCATCATCTTCTTCTACTGGCCGGCGGCGCAGGCGGTCTGGCAGTCCTTCTTCATCCAGGATGCCTTCGGCCTGACGATGCAGTTCGTCTGGTTCGAGAACTACAGCGTCCTCTTCGCCAATCCCGACTATTACCGCTCGATGGTCACGACGCTGGTCTTCTCCTGCCTCGTCACCTTCTTCTCGCTGTCGATCGCGCTGATGTTCGCGGTCCAGGCCGACAAGCACATCAAGGCCGCGGGGGCCTACAAGACCTTCCTGATGTGGCCCTATGCGGTCGCCCCGGCGATTGCCGGCGTGCTCTGGCTCTTCATGTTCCAGCCCTCCCTCGGCCTCGTCGCGCAGGCGATCCGCGCGCTCGGCGTCGACTGGAACCCGCAGCTCAACGGCGGCCACGCCATGACGCTGGTGGTGATGGCCGCGACGTGGAAACAGATCAGCTACAACTTCCTCTTCTTCCTCGCCGGCCTGCAGTCGATCCCGAAGAGCGTCATCGAGGCCGCCGCCATCGACGGGGCGCGGCCGGCGCGGCGGTTCTGGACCATCATCTTCCCGCTGCTGTCGCCGACCACCTTCTTCCTGCTGGTCGTCAACATCGTCTACGTCTTCTTCGACACGTTCGGCATCATCGACTCGGTCACCGGCGGCGGCCCAGCCCAGGCGACCACGACGCTGGTCTACAAGGTCTTCTCCGACGGGCGCCTGGGCGGTGACCTCGGCGGATCGGCCGCCCAGTCGGTGATCCTGATGATCCTCGTGATCGGCCTCACCGCCATCCAGTTCCGCTACATCGAGCGCAAGGTCCAGTACTGATGGTCGAGCGCCAGAGCCTCTTCTCGTTCCTGCCGCACGTGATCCTGCTCATCGGGATCTTCATCGTCGCCTTCCCGGTCTATGTGGCCTTCGTCGCCTCGACCTGGGACCCGGCGACCATCTCCAACGGGCAGATGCCGCTGTGGCCGGGGCCGCATCTCGTCGAGAACTACACGCAGACCCTGTTCCAGGGCACGGCCAAGTCGTCACGCGAGCCGGTCGGCATGATGATGCTGAACAGCCTCATCATGGCGCTGACGATCGCCATCGGAAAGATCGCCATTTCGATCATCTCGGCCTTCGCCATCGTCTATTTCCGGTTTCCCTTCCGGATGGCGGCGTTCTGGGTGATCTTCGTCACGCTGATGCTGCCCGTCGAGGTGCGCATCTATCCGACCTACAAGATCGTCGCCGATCTCGGCCTGCTGGACAGCTATCTCGGCCTCACCGTGCCGCTGATCGCCTCCGCAACCGCGACGCTGCTGTTCCGTCAGTTCTTCATGACCGTGCCCGACGAGCTGGTGGAGGCCTCGAAGATCGACGGGGCGAGCGCCATGCAGTTCTTCAAGGACACGCTGCTGCCGCTGTCGATCACCTCGATCGCGGCGCTGTTCGTCATCCAGTTCATCTACGGCTGGAACCAGTATCTCTGGCCGCTGCTGATCACCACCCGCGAGAGCATGGGACGCCCTGACGGAGTGGCAGATCGCCATGGCGACCGCCGTGCTGGCCATGCTGCCGCCGGTGCTGGTGGTGATCCTGATGCAGCGGCTCTTCGTCAAGGGCCTGGTCGAGACCGAGAAGTGAGGCAATTCCGATGAGCGAGGTCGTTCTCGACAAGGTGCGGAAGGTCTATGCCGGCGGGGTGGAGGCCGTGCGCGGCGTCGACATCCACGTGCCGGCGGGCGCCTTCTGCGTGCTGGTCGGCCCCTCCGGCTGCGGCAAGTCCACGCTGCTGCGCATGATCGCGGGGCTGGAGACCATCACCGGCGGCGAGTGCCGCATCGGCGCGCGGCGGGTCAACGAGCTGGAGCCGGCCGAACGCGACATCGCCATGGTGTTCCAGAACTACGCGCTCTATCCGCACATGAGCGTCTACGACAACATGGCCTATGGCCTGAGGAACCGCGGGACGCCCAAGCCGGAGATCGACGAGCGGGTGAAGGAAGCCGCGCGGATCCTCGAGATCACGCCCTTCCTCGACCGCAAGCCGCGGGCGCTCTCCGGCGGCCAGCGCCAGCGCGTCGCCATGGGCCGTGCCATCGTGCGCAAGCCGCAGGTGTTCCTGTTCGACGAGCCCCTGTCCAACCTCGACGCCAAGCTGCGCATCCAGATGCGCGTCGAGATCAAGAAGCTGCAGCGGGCGCTGGCGGTCACCTCCGTCTACGTCACCCACGACCAGCTGGAGGCCATGACCCTCGCCGACGTGCTGGTGGTGATGAACAAGGGCGAGGTCGAGCAGACCGGCGCGCCGCTCGACATCTACGAGAAGCCGGCCTCCACCTTCGTCGCCAGCTTCATCGGCGCGCCGCCGATGAACCTCGTGCCCGTCGAGGCGGGGGAGAACCGGCCGAAGGCCGAGGGCCTCACCGGCGGCCTCGGCCTGGCGGTGCCCCCGGGCGGGGCGATCCTCGGCGTCAGGCCCGAGCATCTCATGGTGGTGACGGGCGCGGTGCCGGAGGACTCTCTCGGCATCACCTTCCCCGTCTCGGCGGTGGAGGCGGTGGGCGCGGAGACCTTCGTCTACGGCCCCATCGGCGGCACCGGCCAGGACATCATCGCCCGCCTGCCCGGCAAGGCGCTGCTGGCGCCGGGAACGCCGGTGTCGGTGGCGGCGAGCGCCGAGCATCTGCACCTCTTCGACAGGCAGACGGGCAAGCGCATCGGGCCGTGAGACCCGCGGCACCGCCGCGCACGGCTTCAACTCCTCCCGTCCCGGCCAACCTTGCGAGCGGGCGGACCCGTCGCCATATTCGGGAAGCGCCGGTGGTTTCCGGCGCGCCGGGTGCCTTCGGGGCCCGGTCGATGTCGCTCACACGAGGACTTCGCCCATGTCGCGCGTGCCGTCCCTGTCATCGCCCTTCCTGCTGGGCTTCGACCAGCTCGAGAGGGTCCTGGACCGGGTCACCAAGGGGGCCGAGGGCTATCCGCCCTACAATATCGAGCGCATCGCCGCGTCGACCCAGGGGCCTGAACGCCTGCGCATCACCCTCGCCGTCGCCGGCTTCACGCGCCAGCAGCTCGAGGTGACGGTGGAGGAGAACCAGCTCCTCATCCGCGGACGCCAGCAGGACGACGCCGACGAGCGCGACTATATCCACCGCGGAATCGCGGCACGCCAGTTCCAGCGGGTCTTCGTTCTCGCTGATGGCATGGAGGTCATGGGAGCCGACCTGAAGAACGGGCTCCTCTCCGTCGATCTCGCGCGCCCCGAGCCCGAAAGGATCGTGCGGCGGATCGACATCGCGGCACAGGACTGACCCACGACGGTGAGTTCGTTCCGCTCCAACCTGCCTTCAAGGAGGTTCGACCCATGATCGACCGTTCCCCCATCACTCCCGAAACCCTGGCCCAGCTCGGCGTGGCGAAGGTCGCCTATGTGAAGCCGATGCGCTCGGACGAGATCACGCGGATGTTCCCGCAGGCGCCGGCCCTGCCGCCGGGCCTCGATCTCTTCGCCCTGGTCTCCGCCGACGGCATGCCGATCATGGTCACCGACCGTCGCGAAGACGCGGTGGCGAACGCCTGGCAGAACGAACTGGAAACGGTCAGCCTGCACTGACGACGATGACGGCGGGCCGGGGAGACGCGGCCCGTCAGCCGTTCGCGGCCGAGCTCTCCCGCACCTGCCAGAAGCGCAGGACGCGCAGGGCCGTATGCGTCGTGAGTTTCGAATAGCTCTCGCGCGCCTCTTCCAGCGTCGCGGGAGCGAGCCCTGTGGCTCCCGGCCGCGTCTGCAGGATGGCGCGCAGGGTCGGCCAGGAGAGCCCGGCGGCCCGGGCGAGGATCAGGATCGGATCCGGCCGGTCGCCGACGAACAGACGCTCCACCATCTCCAGGGGGACGCCGCAGAGGACGGAGAGGCTGCACACGGTCTCATCGAACTTGCCGGCCTCCGCATAGGCGCGCAGCTCGTCCTCCCCGAGGGCGCCGCGGCCGTGCTGGACGACGATGGCGCGGTGAATGGCGGTGTAGTCCCGCGCGCCGTCCGCCGTGCCGACGGCGATGCGGTCGGCGACGCCGGCGATGGCGCCGGGGAGCTGCACCTTCTCGCGCGCCGTGGTGGAGGCCACCAGGCGCTTGCGCACCTCCTCGCGGGCGGAGGAGAGAATGACGCGGAACAGATAGGGCGGGATGTCCTTGCGCAGGCCGACGCACTCGGCCAGCAGATCGTCGTCCCTGGAGCGCTCCACCAGCGCGTCGTAGCCCTTGGCGGAGAAGCGGGCGCCCTCGTTGGCGGCCACCGACATGGCGACCCGCGAATCGCCGCGCTCCACGAGAACGTCGGTCACCTTCTCGGCCACCGTCTTGCGACCGGCGATGGCGAGCATGTGCTCCTGGCTCTTGGTGCGGGCGATGGAGGCGAGGGTGGTGTCGTCGAGCTGGGAGGACAGCATCAGGATGGGGCGGGCGACGTCGATCTCGTCGTCCTGCGCGAGGCTGCGGATGATCGTCTTCGGGGCGCTCATCACGGGAGCGAGGCGCTCGGCCAGCTCGCGGCGAACCGCCTTCTCCATGGCGCTGGACAGGCGGAGGATGACGTCGTCGAAGAGTTCGATCTGGGATTCGGTGTAGCGCTCGGCGTCGCGCAGGAAGAGGTCCGTAACCCGCCTCAGCGTCTCGACGCGCCGGCCGCTGGTGCCGCGCGAGATCGCATCTTCAAGTTCCTCGATGATGGATGCCGACGGCATTTCCCTGTAATTCCCTCACAATACTTGCGAAATATGCACAGGCGAATGGTATCGACCGCGCATTAAGAAGAGGTTGCAGGAAACCCGCGGAAACGATGCGGACCCCACGACGGCCGCGGATCGGCGCTCCCGGCGGGCGTCGCGACGGGGGTGTGAAAAACTTCGCGCGATGCGCTTGATGCCCGCAACGAAATATGCAAAACACGCGCTCCTTGAGCGGCGAGCCCGCTCGAGCACCCGGCGGACGACCCATCATCCGCCCGTTCCCGCGGGAACAATTGGGGCCATAGCTCAGCTGGGAGAGCGCTTGCATGGCATGCAAGAGGTCGGCGGTTCGATCCCGCCTGGCTCCACCAAACCCTCCCTCAGCCGTTCTGCCAGAACCGACGTGAGCCATCGCGTCGCGCCCCACCGCCGTGTCCGTCAGCCGACGGCGTGCGCTGCGCCCTGTTCAGAGCGATTCCAAGGTCAGGATGATCCTGTTGCGGTCGTCCTCCAGTTGATCCATAAGACCTTCCGCGTTTCGGCTGCCATTCGACAGACGAACTGCCCAAGCCTGACTGGCCCGCTGCGATAATCGCAGCGGGTCTTTTTCATGATTCAAAAGAACTGCGGCGTGTTACATTCGAATACGCAAAAGTTTCGTGCTGTTGTCGTGTTGCAACAGCGGTAAAACTTGCTACGTCGTGGTGGGTTGCCGCACGGTCCCCGTGTCGCTGACTCGTTGAGCCATGCTGCGCCCGGCGCCGCGGATGTCACCGCATAGAAACTCTCATGTATGACGATCAATCGAGTCAAGGATGACGACGAGCGACGACCATTCGCTGGAATCATTCAGTCTTAATGCGCGACGTTTGTAACAATCGATGGCTATTATATTCATCATATAATGTGGCAGAGACAATTTATAATAGGTCGAAACTGGTGACGTCCTCAAAAATCGCATTGGAACCGTGAAGGCCGGCTGTTATGCGCCGGCCATGGGCCCGTTCAACCTGCCGGCACACGGCCCGGTTTCGCCCTCGCATTTCAAAGGTTTGCGCTCATGACACGTTTCGCCCGTTCCCTGACGGCCAGCACGGCTGTCGGGCTGATCGTCGCGGCAGGTTGCCTGCCGTCCCTCGCCCAGGACGGCGCCGCCGGCGCCACGTCCGAGATCGTCGTCGTCGGGCGCGGCGAGGGAGAAGGTCCCGGTACCCCCGCCACGCAGGTCAATTCCGAGCGGCTGGACCAGGAGGGCCGCCAGCGCCTCGACAACACGCTGAGGACCGTCCCCGGCGTCTTCACCCGACAGAACGCCCAGCAACCCGGCGTGGCG
Organism: Rhizobiales bacterium Ga0077556; assembly: GCA_001464235.1. Taxonomy (GTDB): domain Bacteria; phylum Pseudomonadota; class Alphaproteobacteria; order Rhizobiales; family Phreatobacteraceae; genus Phreatobacter. The sequence continues at coordinate 38,630 of LNFH01000370.1, forward strand.
GTGAACATCCGCGGCTTCGAGGGATCGGGCCGCGTCAACATGTCGATCGACGGCGTGCGCCAGAACTTCCGCTTCACCGGCCACGAGGCCGGCGGCTTCACCTATGTCGATCCCAATTTGCTGGCGGGCATCGACGTGGTGCGCGGCGAGGTGACGGGCGTCGGCGGCGGCGCCCTCGCAGGCCGCGTCAACTTCCGCACCCTCGACGTTCAGGACGTCGTCTTCGGCAACAAGAACTGGGGTGTGCTCAGCCGCTTGTCCATCGGCAGCAACGGGGCCGGCCTGTCGGAGATGATCTCGGGCGCCTACCAGGGCGCCAATGTCGGCGTCATCGGGGCCGTCAGCAAGCGCAACTCGACCGACTATCGCAGCGGTGACGGCACGCTGGTCGCCAATTCCGGGCAGGACCTGGTGTCCGGCCTGTTCAAGACCAATCTCGCCTTCGGCGAGGGACACACGCTGCAGCTCGGCGGGGTCGTCTACAACAACGACTTCTTCGCCAACTCCTACTTCCAGACGCTGCAGAACCAGACCTTCACGCTGAAGTACCGCTACGACGCGCCGAGCCCGCTGGTCGATCTCCGGGTCAACGTCCACTACAACAACCTGCGCATGCACTATACGGGATCGGCGACGGGCACCGGCTCGGCGCTCGGCCGGAAGATCCAGGACAGCGGGATCGGCTTCGACGTCTCGAACGTCGCCCTGTTCGACGTCGGCGCCGTCGGCATCCGCAACCAGACGGGCGTCGAGTATTTCCACGACACCGTCACCGGCGACACCAGCGGCGTGAACCCGTCGAGCGGGCGCAGCTCCGTCGGCGGCGTCTTCACCGACACCACGTTCCGCTATGGGATCGTCGATGTGGTCGCCGGCCTGCGCTACAATTTCTACACGCTGCGGGGCGAAGGCACGCTGCCGCCGCTCGGCGCCTACAGCGTCGACCAGTCCCGCGGCAGCGTCGATCCGAAGCTGACGCTGGCGGTCAACGTGCTGCCCTGGCTGCAGCCCTACGTCACCTGGGGCCGCTCCATGCGGGCGCCGACGTTGCAGGAGACCATGCTGGGCGGCAGCCATCCGGGCGGCGCCACGGCGACCATGTACCCGAACCCCAACCTCGTGCCGGAGAAGTCGCAGGGCTGGGAGCTCGGCTTCAACGTGCGCCGTGAAGGGATCTTCACGGCGAGGGACCGGTTCCGCGGCCGCGCGAACGTCTACCTGAAGAACGTCGAGGACTACATCGTCGGGCAGTATCTCGGCACTGCGAGCCCGGCCGGCACCTATTACGTCAACGTGGCGGGCACCAGCCGGGTCCAGGGCGTGGAGCTGGAAGCCGACTACGACGCCCGGGTGGTCTTCGCCCGGCTCGGCTATGCCCATGCCGACAGCAAGCTGCCGTCGCAGTTCGCGGGCCTGGGAGCAGGCCAGTACCTGCCCAAGCACACCCTGACGATCACCGCCGGCGCGCGGCTGCTCGACGAGCGCCTGACGGTCGGGGCGCAGTACAAGTACGTCTCGGCAGGCCTCGTCGCCGGCTACAATTCCACCTTCACCGGCGGTCTCGCCGTGCAGGGCGGGATTCCCTACCACCTGGTCGACCTGTTCTCGACCTACAAGTTCAGCGAGCAGCTCGAGGTGTCGCTGAAGGTCACCAACCTGTTCAACGTGCAGTACACGCCCTTCCTCAACACGACGGGCGCCGGCGCGGGGCGGACCTTCCTCGCCTCGACGCAGGTGCGGTTCTGAACGACATGCGGCGGGTCTGAAGGCCCGCCGCCGGCCGCAGGACTGGCCTGCCGGGGCTACCGTCCCGGCAGGCGCGATCCGTGCTAAAGGCGGCGGCAATGGACGCCGCCCCATGACCTCGACCCCCACTGCCTCTCCGGTCCGCGGGACCACGCAGTCCGCCGAACGCCTCTTGCTCGGGCAGGTGTCGCTCGCCCATCTGGTCAGCCACGTCCACATCATGACGGTGCCGGCCCTGCTGCCGCTGCTGCCCGGGCATTTCGGCCGCAGCTTCGTGGAAATCGGCGCGGCGCTGACGCTGTTCAACCTGGTCTCGCTGGTGGTGCAGGCGCCGATGGGCTTCGTCAGCGACCGGCTGGGCGCCCGGCGGGTGCTGATCGCCGGCCTGGTGCTCGGGGGCCTCAGCTTCCTCACCCTCGCTTTCGCGCCGGGCTACGGCATGCTGCTCGCGGCCATGGCGGCGGCAGGCCTCGCCAACGGCGTCTATCACCCGGCGAACTATGCGCTGCTCGCCCGCGGCATCGACGGCAAGCGCATGGGCAAGGCGTTCTCCATCCACACCTTCGCCGGCTATCTCGGCACCGCCATTTCGCCGCCGCTCCTGCTGGGCGCCGCCGCCCTGTTCGGCGTGTCGAGGGCCTTCGCCGTGGCGGGCGTCCTCGGGATCGGCGTCGGCCTGCTGATGCTCGCGACGGGACGGGAGGCGCCGGCCGCACGGCATGAGCCGCGCGCCTCGGAAGGGACGGAGCCGACACCCCGGCCTCCGCGCGCCCGCCTCATCACCGGCACGGTGGTCGCGCTCATGGGCATGTTCGTGCTCCTGAACCTGTCGACCGGCGGCATCCAGTCCTTCTCCGCCTCGGCTCTCGTCATGGGCTACGGCATCGATCTCGCCGGCGCCAACGCGGCTCTGACCCTGTTCCTGTTCATGAGCGCGGGCGGCGTTCTCGCGGGTGGAACGCTCGCAGACCGCACCAGCCGTCACGGGGTGGTGGCGGCGGCCGCCTTTCTGGCGACGGCGGTGATCGCCGGCATCCTGGCGACGACGACGCCGACGGTCCTCGTGGCGACCCTGCTGCTCGGCCTCGCCGGCTTCCTGTCGGGGATCATCACGCCCTCGCGCGACATGCTCGTGCGCGCGGCGGCGCCCAAGGGAGCCGAGGGCATCGTCTTCGGCATCGTCTCCACCGGCTTCAACATCGGTGGGCTCGTCGGGCCGCTGCTCTACGCGGCGCTGCTCGACCAGGGCCAACCCCGCGCGATCTTCGCCGTGGCGTCAGGGTTCATGCTGCTGACGGTGGTGCTGACCCTCGTCCAGGACCGGCGGGCGCGCGCCTAGCCGGCCGGCGGTTCGGAATCCTTGGTGCCGGGCTCGGGGAACATGCCCGATCCCGGCGTCTTCTCGCGATCGATCTGGTCCTCACGGGCGTGGGGGCCCTCCGGCGGCGTCTTCGGCTTGTGCGTGCCGGGGTCGAGATGAGGCTTCTTCGGATCCTTGGTCATGCTGCATCAATGCGCGCCAGCCCGGCCGGTTCCGCGGGCCGGCGACCGCCGCCCGACGGCCGACTCGACGGGGCGCGCGGCTGTCGTCATTCTCGCGCGCCGCCGCCATCCATCCTGCCCCGGCGCCATGAGGATCCTGCCCGTGA
>LNFH01000371.1 GCA_001464235.1 Rhizobiales bacterium Ga0077556
CTGCGCGACGAGGTGGAGCGCTACGGCCACTACTCGCTGGCGGCCGAGAGCATGTACGACAAGCCCTTCCAGTGGGGCTCCAAGCGCACCGGCCCGGATCTCGCCCGCGTCGGCGGCAAGTATTCGGACGAGTGGCACGTCGCCCATCTCGCCAACCCGCGCTCGATCGTCCCGCAGTCGATCATGCCGGGCTACGCCTTCCTCGCCCAGGCCGAGATCCGGCCCGAGCAGGTCGCGGGGCACCTGCGGGCCAATCGTCTCGGCGGCGTGCCCTACACCCAGGAGCAGATGGACAACGCACTCGTCGATCTGCGCGCCCAGGTGAACGTGGACAGCCCGAACGTCCCGGCCCTCCAGACCCGCTATCCCGGCGCCACGGTGCGCGCCTTCGGCGGCAACCCGACCGCGGCCGCCGCCGGCACGGTCACCGAGATGGATGCGCTCGTCGCCTATCTGCAGGTGCTCGGCACGATGGTCAATTTCCGCACCTACGACGCCAGCGCCAACATCCGCTGAGCCGCGAGGATCTCATGAGCACCTATTCCACGCTTGCCAACTTCGCCCAGACGGTCGGGCTTCTCTACTTCGTCGGCATGTTCCTGGCGATCGCCGTCTACGCCTTCTGGCCCCGCAACAAGACGCGCTTCGACGAGGCCGCCCAGATCCCGCTGAGGGAGGAGTGAATCATGGCCGTCCAGCCTGAAATCGACCACGCCACAGGCCGCACCACCACCGGCCACGAATGGGACGGCATCAAGGAGCTGAACTCGCCCCTGCCGAAATGGTGGCTCTACATCTTCTACGCCACCATCGTCTGGTCCATCGGCTACTGGGTCGTCTACCCGTCCTGGCCGCTGGTGACGAACTACACCAAGGGCGTCTTCGGCTATGCCTCCCGCCACGACGTGACGCGCGAGCTCGACGCCCTCCGGGCGCTGCGCTCGGAGCGCGCCTCCGCCCTCGCACGCACGCCGCTCGAGGACATCGCCAAGGATCCGACCCTGCTGACCTTCGCCCTCGCCCAGGGCAAGGCAGCCTTCGGCGACAACTGCGCGCCCTGCCACGGCCTCTCGGCCACGGGATCGCGCAGCTTCCCGAACCTGCGCGACGACACCTGGCTCTGGGGCGGCGGCATCGCCGACATCCACCAGACCATCGCCTTCGGCATCCGCAACGGCGACGATCGGGCCCGCCAGGGCGTGATGCCGGCTCTCGGCGGCCCCAACGGCGCGCTGAAGCCCGACGAGGTGATCACCGTCGCGAACTTCGTGCGGTCGCTGTCCGGCCAGTCCACCCGGCCGAACGCCGATCTCGCCAAGGGCAAGGAGCTCTTCACCGCCAACTGCGCCGCCTGCCATGGCGAGGACGGGCGCGGCAACCGCGAGCTCGGCGCCCCGAACCTCACGAGCCGCAACTATCTCTACGGCTCCGACGAGAAGACCATCATCGAGACGATCAACCAGGGCCGCGGCGGCGTCATGCCCGGCTGGGTGACCCGCCTCGACGAGACGACGGTGAAGTCCCTCGCCGTCTACGTCCACGCGCTGGGTGGCGGGCAGTAGGCCCGATCGTCCTCCAGCGCGGATAGGGGGTGCGCGCCGTGGCAGCGGCGCGCACCTTCTTCGTTTTCGAAGGTGCTGTTGAGGCAGGTCAAGGCCCCGCCGGCGCAATTGGCAGATGGTCCCGCCATGCCGCCCCGCGTGGCATGCCTGCCCCCGGGACGCCCCATGTCGGACCTTCTCAACCCCGCCGCCCGCAAGTCCGCCGCAGAGGCGGAGGGGCCCCACGTCGCCGTGGCCGAGGACGAGCCTCTCTACGAGAGCCGGCGCGAGATCTACCAGCAGAGCGTCAAGGGGCGGCTGCGCACCATCAAGTGGGCGGTCCTCTTCATCTGCCTCGGCGTCTACTACTTCCTGCCCTTCGTGCGCTGGTACCGCGGCCCGAACCAGCCCGACCAGGCGGTGCTCGTGGATATCGCCAACAACCGCTTCTACTTCTTCTTCATCGAGATCTGGCCGCAGGAAATCTACTATTTCACCGGCCTCTTGGTGATGGCCGCGCTCATCCTGTTCCTGATGAACGCCGTCGCCGGCCGCGTCTGGTGCGGCTATCTCTGCCCGCAGACGGTCTGGACCGACCTCTTCACCACCGTGGAGCGCTGGGTCGAGGGCGACCGGCGCGAACGGATGATCGCCGACAGCCAGCCGATGTCGGCGGGCAAGGCCGGTCGCAAGGCGCTCAAGCACTTTCTCTGGCTGATGATCGCCTGGTGGACCGGCGGCGCCTGGGTGCTCTATTTCGCCGATGCTCCCACCCTCGTGAAGGATCTCGCCACGTTCCAGGCGCCGGCGATCGCCTACATCTGGATCGGCATCCTCACCTTCACGACCTATGCGCTGGCCGGGCTCATGAAGGAGCAGGTCTGCCTCTACATGTGCCCCTGGCCGCGCATCCAGGCGGCCCTCACCGACCAGTACGCCCTCAACGTCACCTATCGCTACGACCGCGGCGAGCCGCGCATGTCGATGAAGGCCGCCGTGAAGGCGCGCGAGGCGGAACAACCGGCCGGCGACTGCATCGACTGCCGCCAGTGCGTCGTCGTCTGCCCGACCGGCGTCGACATCCGCGACGGCGCCCAGCTCGGCTGCATCCAGTGCGGCCTGTGCATCGACGCCTGCAACACGGTCATGACCAAGGTGAACCGGCCGCTCGGCCTCATCGCCTACGACAACGACGTCAACATCGACCGGCGGCGGCAGGGCCTCGACGAGGTCTATCCCATCGTCCGCACCCGCACGGTCCTCTACGTCGCCATGATCGCGGCGGTCGGCCTCGTCATGCTCTACGGCCTGATGACCCGCTCCTTCACCGACCTGTCGGTGCTGCACGACCGCAACCCGCTCTTCGTCCAGCTTTCCGATGGCTCGGTGCGCAACAGCTACACCGTGCGCATCCTCAACAAGCGGCCGCTGCACCGCATCTTCGTCCTCGCCGTCGACGAGCTGCCGCTGGCCAGGCTCACCGCCGTCGGCGTCACCATGACCTCCGGCGACTGGCCGGTCATCGACATCGGGCCCGACTCCACCCGCGAGGTCATCGTCCACGTCACCGCCGCCAAAGCGGCCGACCTGCCCGCCTCGACCCGCGTCACCTTCCGCATCACCGAGCTCGGCTCGGGCGAGAAGGTGAGCGTCTCGGACCACTTCATCTCACGCTGACCCGAAGGACCCCCCGATGTCCGGTTCCGCCGCTCCTGCCCTGCCCCGCGAACGCCGCCTCACCGGCCGCGCGGTCTTCTTCGGCTTCGTCGCCTTCTTCGGCGTGGTCTTCACCGTCAACGCGGTGATGCTGTCCCTCGCCCTCGACACCATGCCGGGCCTGACCACCGACAGCTCCTACCGGGCGAGCCAGCGCTTCAATCAGGATCTCGCCGCCGCGCGCCGTCGCGACGCCCGCGCCTGGAAGGTGGAGGCCCGCGTCGACCGCGACGCCAGCGGCGTCGGCGCGGTCACCGTCAACGTGCGCGAGCCCGAGGGCACGCCGGTGGAGCGCATCACGGTGAAGGCCCAGGTCCAGTATGCGGCCCGCCGCGCCAACGACCGCAGCTTCGACGTGACCCGAAGCGGCCCCGGCGTCTATGTCGGTACGGCCGAGGGCCTCGTCGCCGGCGCCCACGACCTCGTCATCGAGGTCGAGCGCGACGGCGAGACGCTCTACCGCTCGCGCAACCGCGTCATGCTGCCCTGAGGCCGCCATGAGCACCGCCCTCACGGCCGACCCGCCGCGCCTCGATGTGGCGGCCCCGGCCCCGCCACCCGTCGCGGGGACCGACCTCTCGCTCTTCGTCGAGCCCCTGGGCGACGGCCGCGCCCGCATGGACTTCGCCGTCGACGGCATCACCTGCGCCGCCTGCATGCCGGTCATCGAGCAGGGCCTCGCCCGCGAGTCGGGCGTCGAGACCGCCCGCATCAACCTCACCCACCGCCGCCTCACCGTCGAATGGCGCGAGGCCGCCACCACGCCGCAGGCCATCGTCCAGCGCCTCGCCGCCATGGGCTTCCGCGCCTTCCCCTTCGACCCCAAGGCGGTCGAGGGCGAGGAGGCGCGCGAGGCCCGGTTCCTGCTCCAGTGCCTCGGCGTCGCCGGCTTCGCCATGATGAACATCATGCTGCTGTCGGTCTCGGTCTGGTCGGGCAACGTCAGCGACATCACCCAGGAGCAGCGCGACTTCTTCCACTGGCTCTCGGCGCTGATCGCCGTGCCCGCCGTCGCCTATGCCGGCCGGCCCTTCTTCCGCTCGGCGCGCATGGCCATCGCCGCCCGCCAGCTCAACATGGACGTGCCGATCTCCCTCGGCGTGCTCCTCGCCGTCGGCATGTCGCTGGTGGAGACGGCGCACCACGCCACCCACGCCTATTTCGACAGCGCGGTGATGCTGCTCTTCTTCCTGCTCATCGGCCGCTATTTCGAGCAGCTGATGCGGCGCAAGACCCGCAGCGTCGCCGCCAACATCGCCGCCCTCAGGGCCGAGACGGCCGTCAGGATCATGCCCGACGGGACCCTGCGCCAGGTGCCCATCGCCGCCATCGCCACCGGCGAGACGGTGCTGGTCCGTCCCGGCGAGCGAGTCGCCGTCGACGGCGTCATCCGCGCCGGCCGTTCGGCTCTCGACCAGAGCCTCGTCACCGGCGAGACCCTGCCGCAGGAGGTGGGCCCGGGCGACGCCGTCTATGCCGGCACGCTCAACACCTCCGGCAGCCTGACCGTCGAGGTGCGCGCCGCCGCGCGCGGCACCCTCCTCGACGAGGTCGGCCGCCTGCTGGAGACCGCCCTCGAGGCCCGCTCCTCCTACCGCCGCCTCGCCGACCGCGCCGCGGCGCTCTATTCGCCCGTGGTGCACATCACGGCCATCGCCACGCTGGCGGGATGGATCATCGCCGGGCTCGCCTGGCAGCCGGCCCTGATCATCGCCATCACGGTGCTCATCATCACCTGCCCCTGCGCTCTCGGCCTCGCCATTCCCGCGGTGCAGGTCGTCGCCTCCGGGGCCCTGTTCAAGGCCCATGTCCTGCTGCAGTCCGGCGATGCGCTGGAGCGGCTCGCCGAGGTCGACACCGTCGTCTTCGACAAGACCGGCACGCTCACCCTGCCCGACCCGGCCCTCGACCGGCCTGCCGGCCTCTCCGACGAGGCCTTCGCCCTCGCCGGCCGGCTCGCCCTCTCCTCCCACCACCCCCTCGCCCGCGCCCTCGCGGCGGCGACGCCGGGCGGCAGGCCGCTCGACGAGGCATCGGAGGAGACCGGCCGCGGCGTCCGCGCCGTGGTCGACGGCGTCGAGATCCGCCTAGGCAGCCTCGCCTTCTGCGACGCGGTTGCCGAAGGCGCGGCTGTCGCCGCAGCTCATCCCGACGCCTCCCTCATCGCCTTCCGCCACGGCGATCTCGCCCACGTCTTCGCCGTGCGCCAGGTGCTCCGGCCCGACGCCGCCGCGGTCATCGCCGCCCTGCGCAAGGCGGGCCTAGCCATGGAGATCCTGTCCGGCGACCGGCCCGAAGCCGTCGCCACCGTCGCGGACGCCCTCGGCATCGCCGCCGCCGGCGGCATGAAGCCCGCCGACAAGATCGCCCGGCTCGACGCCCTGAAGGCGGAGGGCCGCCGCGTGCTGATGGTCGGCGACGGCCTGAACGATGCTCCCGCCCTCGCCCGCGCCCACGTCTCCATGTCGCCGATCACCGCGGTCCACCTGACCCAGGCGGCGGCCGATGCCGTCTTCCTCGGCGACCGGCTGGCGCCCGTCGCCCATGCCCTCGCCGTGTCGCGCACGGCCGTGCGGCTGATGAAGGAAAACCTCTGGATCGCCGTGGTCTACAACGCCATCGCCGTGCCCATCGCCATCGCCGGATGGGTCACCCCGCTGATCGCCGCCCTCGCCATGTCGGGCTCGTCGGTGATCGTTACCGCCAATGCCCTTCGGGCGCGGCGCGGCCGGCTGTGAGGAGATGAACGATGGACGTGCTGGTCTATCTGGTGCCGCTGGCGCTGGGGCTCGGAGGCCTCGGCCTCGCCGCCTTCCTCTGGTCCCTCAGGACGGGGCAGTACGACGATCTCGACGGTGCCGCCTGGCGGGCCATCATGGACGACGACGTGATCCCGGAGGCGGCGCGCGTGGTCCCCGGTCAGGACGGGACCGGCTCGACCGTCTTGATGAACCCGACGGAGCCCGGCCGGAAGTTGTGAGCGGCCAGCGCCTGGTCGATGTCGGTCCATGACGCCAGCCGGTCGGGCGTGACTCCGCTGGCGGTATCCTCGATGAGGATGCTGGAGCACCCCTCGCCCCGCGCCAGCTCATCGACGAAGTCGAAGAGCGTGTCCGGCGCGGTGCTCGCCGGCAGTTCGGCCTTCGACAGGTAGGAGAGTTCCAGCCGCCGTCCCGAGCGCGGATCGGGCGCGACGCGGTAGAGGCAGGCGGCGTGGACATAGCCGCGCTGGTCGTTGACCACCACGCAGCCCGACCGCCGGCGCTTGCCGGTGCCCAGCCCCTGAAGGTGCTGCCGCCAGGCGTCGATCCCGATGTCGGGGTAGCACAGGCGCACCAGACCAAAGACGGTCATCGCCTCGTTCGCGTCGATGATGCGGCCTTTGAACATCGAGGCGCAGGCTCCCAGAATGCACGGACATCCGGAGGATGGGAGGTGGTGCGGGGCCTGTCCTTGCGCTGAATCAATTCGGGTGTATGAGTTTGTGAATATGTAAGAGCCATAGTGCCTTTGTTCCCCCACATAGGGTCACTGCCATGACCGAAGCGATCGAACTGCTCCCGCCCCGGGTTCACGCCTGCGGGCGCCAACCCGGCGACAATTATTGCGACTCCTGCAAGGTGCGGTCCCTCGCGGTCTGCGCGGCGCTCGGTGCCGACGAGCTCGGCGAGCTGGACGACATCGTCCACCACACCCATGCCGAGGGAAAGACGACCTTCATCCACCAGGGCGAGGCGGCCGAGTCGGTCTTCTCCGTCACCGAAGGCGTCGTCCGCCTCTACAAGCTTCTCTCCGACGGCCGCCGTCAGATCATCGGCTTCGCCATGCCGGGTGACTTCCTCGGCCTCGCGCTGCACAACCGCTACGGCTTCTCCGCCGATGCGGTCGACAATGTCGCCCTCTGCCGCTTCGACCGGCGCGAGTTCGACAGCCTCGTCACCGCCAAGCCGCACTTCCTGCGCCGCCTGCACGAATTCGCCACCCACGAGCTGGTGATCGCCCAGGAGCAGATGACGCTGATCGGCCGCCGCTCGGCCGAGGAGCGCGTCGCCGCCTTCCTCGTCGCCATGCGCGAGCGCTGGGCCCGCATCAAGGGTCCCTCGGTGACCATCCAGCTGCCGATGCAGCGCATCGACATGGCCGACTATCTGGGCCTGACCATCGAGACGGTGAGCCGGACGCTCACCAAGCTCGCCCGCGACGGCATCATCCTGATCGTGCCGGAAGCGGTGCGCGTCCTCGACGAGAAGAGGCTCGCCTCCATCGCCCGCGCCTGATCCCCGATAGGGGGTTCAGGCCTTCAGCCGGTAGCCGGTCCTGAAGATCCAGGCGATGCCGGCGAGGCAGAGCACGAGGAACACCAGCGTCATCGCGACGCTGACGCCGATATGGACGTCGGCCGTGCCGAAGAAGCTCCAGCGGAAGCCGCTCACCAGATAGACGACCGGGTTGAACAGGCTGATGGTCCGCCACAGCGGCGGCAGCATGTCGATGGAGTAGAAGCTCCCGCCGAGGAAGGTCAGCGGCGTCACCACCAGCATCGGCACGAACTGGAGCTGCTCGAAGCCCTCCGCCCAGACGCCGATGATGAAGCCGAACAGGCTGAAGGTCACCGCGGTCAGCACCAGGAAGGCCAGCATCCACAGGGGATGCTCGATGCGCAGCGGCACGAAAAAGGCCGCCGTCGCCAGGATGATGAGCCCGAGGATCACCGACTTCGTCGCCGCCGCTCCGACATAGCCGGCGACGATCTCGAAGGTGGAGATCGGCGCCGACAGCACCTCGTAGATCGTGCCGGTGAACTTCGGGAAATAGATGCCGAACGAGGCGTTGGAAATGCTCTGCGTCAGCAGCGAGAGCATGATGAGCCCCGGCACGATGAAGGCGCCGTAGGCGACGCCGTCGATCTCCTGCATGCGCGAGCCGATGGCCGCGCCGAAGACGACGAAATAGAGCGACGTGGAGATGACGGGCGAGACGATGCTCTGCCAGATCGTGCGCCAGGTCCGCGCCATCTCGAACAGGTAGATGGCCTTGATCGCGTGGAAATTCATCGGTCGCTCACGAGGTTGACGAAGATCTCCTCGAGCGAGCTCTGCCGCGTATGGAGGTCCTTCAGCCGGAGGCCCGCTTCCGCCAGCGCCTGCAGCAGGGTGGTGATGCCGGTGCGTTCGGCCTGGGTGTCGTAGGTGTAGACGAGGGCATTGCCGCCCTCGGCGAGACCGAGGTTGAAGGGAGCGAGGGCCGGCGGAACGTCCTCGATCCGGCTCTGCAGCTCGATGGTCAGCTGCTTCTTGCCGAGCTTGGCCATCAGCGCGGCCTTCTCCTCGACCAGGATGATTTCGCCCTTCGAGATGACGCCGACCCGGTCGGCCATCTCCTCGGCCTCCTCGATGTAGTGGGTTGTGAGGATGATGGTCGCGCCGCGCTCGCGCAGCCGACCGACGAGCTGCCACATGTCGCGCCGGAGCTCGACGTCGACGCCCGCCGTCGGCTCGTCGAGGAAGAGCACGTCCGGCTCGTGCGACAGCGCCTTGGCGATCATGACGCGCCGCTTCATGCCGCCGGACAGGGTCATGATCTTGGCGTCCTTCTTGTCCCAGAGGGACAGGTCCCGCAGGATCGTCTCGATGAGGCCGGGGTCGGCGGGCTTGCCGAACAGGCCGCGCGAGAAGGTGACGGTCGCCCAGACCGATTCGAAGGAATCGGTGGTCAGCTCCTGCGGCACCAGACCAATCATGCTGCGGGCGGCGCGGTAGTCGGCGACGATGTCGTGGCCGCCCACCGTCACCGTTCCCTCGGACGGCCTGACGATGCCGCATATGGTGGAGATCAGCGTCGTCTTGCCGGCGCCGTTGGGGCCGAGCAGCGCGAAGATCTCGCCCTTGCGGATGGTGAGATCGATCCCCTTCAGCGCCTCGAAGCCGGAAGCGTAGCGCTTTGAGAGATTGGCAACCTTGATGATGTTATTCATGGCGCGGAACATAGGGTCTGCCGCCTGCCCGCGGGAGGGGGAGAATGGCAGCAGCCCGCCGCGCGTTTCCATCGCATCCGCCGGCATGTCCGTACGGTCGACTTCCACCGCACGGACCGGGTAAGGTCTCCCCGGACGCAACACCGGCGGGAACCTGACCTTCGTTCCTCCGGAATTTCGTTGTGTATCGCGTCCGAAAGGTCGGAAATGGTGGCTGACGGGACGAAGCGATCCCGCATCGGTATGGGTTTTCTCGTCGGTGTCGCCCTGGTGGCACAGCCGCCGGCTGCGCGTGCCTTCAATCCCTTCGGCCTCTTCGGCGAGGACAAGCCCGCCGTCACCGCCAATGCCGTCGCCTATGACCTGCAGATCCAGGGGCTAGGCAGCGAAGCCGCGGTGCTCACCGCCGTCCGCGACGTCTCCATCCTCTATCGCCTGCGCCAGGAGCCCCCGCAGACGGGCGACGAGCTGGTGCGCCGCGCCGAGGCCGACATCCCGCGCATCGTCGACGCCCTGTGGGGCTCGGGCCACTATGCCGCCCGCGTCTCGATCGTCGTCGGCGGCCAGGTGATCGCCCTCGACAGGCCGGCCTCGGGGTCCGTGCGTGCCACCATCGACAGCCTGCGCGGCCGCGCCCTCGTCCCCGTCGCGGTGATGATCGAACCGGGACCACTCTACCGCTTCGACCGGGTGGCCGTCCTCGACCAGCGCAGCGACCTGCCCTTCGACGCGGCTGAGCTGCCGCCGCGCGTCGTCACCATCGCCACCGGCGATCCCGCCCGCACCGCCGACGTGCTGCAGGCCGCCGCCGCCCTCTCCGACCATTTCCGCGACCGCAGCCACCCCTTCGTCAAGGTCGGCCGCCGCGTGCCGGTCATCGACCACGGCGCCCGCACCGTCGACCTCACACTCGTCGTGGACCCCGGCGCCCGGGCCGGAATCGGCGGCATCGGCGTCTCCGGCACCAAGCAGGTCGATCCCGCCGTGGTGCGCTCCTTCATCTATGCCGAGCGCGGCGATCCCTATTCCCGCCGTGCCCTTGCCGACATCCGCCGCTCGGTGGCGCGGATCGAGGCCATCGGGGGCGTGCGCGTGCGCGAGGGCACGGCCCTCGACGCCAACGGCCAACTGCCCGTCGACGTCGAGGTCACCGAGCGGCCCCTGCGGGTCATCGGCGGCTCGGTGCGCTATTCCACCATCGACGGGCCGGCGCTGAAGGCCTATTGGGCCCACCGCAACCTCTTCGGCGGCGCCGAGCGCCTGCGCATCGACGGCGACCTCTTCTATTTCACCGGCCCGCAGAACTGGCCGGGCGGCTCCAACCGCCGCGGCTTCAACACCGACGACATCGGCGGCCGCCTGTCTGCGTCCTTCCTCAAGCCGGCGCTCTGGGGCACGCGCAACGACCTGCTCGTCGATGCCTTCGTCCAGCGCGAGCTGACCGAGCTCTACACCAGCAACGTCGTCAACGGCACGGCGGCGATCCGCCACCGCTTCACCGACAGCTTCAACGTCCGAGTCGGCATCGAGGGCGAGATCGGCCGCTCCACCGACGTGCTGGGCCGCTTCGACTACGGCCTCCTCGGCGCGCCGCTCGCCGCCTCCTACGACACCACGGACAAGCCGCTCGACCCGACCCGCGGCGTGCGGGTCACGGCGACCGTGACGCCCTATCTCGGCTTCGGCGACGCGCCCGACGCCTTCGTCATCAGCCGCATCCAGGCCTCGACCTATTACGCGCTGGACGATGCCGCCCGCACCATCCTCGCCGGCCGCGTCGCCTTCGGCTCGATCCTCGGCGGCACGCTCGGCGCCATACCCGCCTCCCGCCGCTTCTATGCCGGCGGCGGCGGCTCGGTGCGCGGCTTCGAATACAAGAGCCTCGGCCCCCGCTCGCTCGGCGGCGTCGTCACCGGCGGCATGAGCCTGTTCGAGGCCTCCGTCGAGGCGCGGGTGAAGCTCACCGACACCATCGGCATCGTGCCCTTCTTCGACATGGGCCAGGCCTATGCCGGCTCCTTCCCCGACGGCTCGGCGCCGATGCGCTACGCCGCCGGCCTCGGGCTGCGCTACTACACCGCCGTCGGCCCGATCCGCTTCGACGTCGCCGTGCCGCTCGCCCGCCGCCAGGGCGAGAAGCCCTATGCCTTCTACGTCAGCATCGGGCAGGCCTTCTGATGACCCGCGCCCGCACCCTCGCCGTCTTCTGCCTCCTCGCCCTCCTCGTCGTCGCGGGCGTCATGCTGGCTCCCACCCGCCCGCAGGCCCAGGAAGACCAGGGCGTCCTCGCCGGCTTCATCTCGCGCACCCTCTCCTCGCCCGGCTCGACCGTCACCATCGGCGCCGTCGAAGGCCCGCTCTCCTCCGACGCGATGATCCGCAACGTGACCATTGCCGACGCACAGGGCGTCTATCTGAGGATCGACTCGATCCGCCTGATCTGGCGGCGCGTCGCCCTGCTGTCGCGCCGGCTCGAGATCCAGAACCTCGAGATCGGCACGGTCGAGCTCCTGCGCCGGCCGGTCGCCGATCCCAACGCGCCCCGTGCCGCCGACGGGCCGCTCTTGCCCGAGCTGCCGCTGAAGGTGGAAATCGGCAAGTTCGCCGTCGGCGAGTTCCGTCTCGGCGAGCCGGTCCTCGGCGTCGCTGCCCGCTTCACCGCCTCGGGCAACGCCTCCCTCGGCCCGCCCGCCGAAGGCCTCAATGCGGCCCTGGAGATCCGCAGGCTCGACGCCCAGGGCCTATCCGCCCTGAAGCTGACCTTCGTGCCCGCCACCCAGCAGCTCGACCTCTCGCTCCAGCACGACGAGCCGGCGGGAGGCATCGCCGCCCGCCTCGCCAACCTGCCGGGACTGCCGCCGGTCAAGCTGGACGTCGCCGGCGCCGGGCACCTCGACAACTGGCGCGGCCGCATCGGCTTCGACGCCGGGCCTGACGTCAACGCCCGCGGCGACGCCGTGCTGACGCGCGACAGCCAGATCCGCCGCCTCGGCCTCAACCTCGACGCGCGCATCGAGAGCCTGCTGCCCACCGCCGTCTCGGCGGTCTTCGCCGGGGACACCCGCCTCCAGGGCCGGATCGTCTTCGGCGACGACGGCGGCTACGCCATCGAAGCCTTCCGCCTCGCGTCCCAGCTCGCGGAGCTGACGGCGCAGGGCTATCTCACCGCCCGCAACGAACTCAACGTTACGGCCCGGGCCCGCGCCCTGCCCAACGCGGACGGCGCCACCGCCCGGGGCGAAGCCCGCATCGCCCGCCTCGTCTTCGACGCCAGCGCCATGGGCGCGCTCAACGCCCCGCGCGTCGAGGGCAAGCTGGACGTGAAGGGGCTCGAAGGTCCCGCCGCCTCGGTCGCCAGCCTCAATGCCGTACTGTCCGCCGAGCCGGAAAGCCCGGGCTCGCCGCGCTACCGCATCATCATGGACGGGGAGGCCGACGGCCTCGCCCTCCCCGACCGCGGCATCTCCGAGGCGATCGGGCCGCGCGCCGTCCTGACCCTGCGCGCCATCGTCAACGAGGAGGCCGTCACCGAGGTCTCGGACCTCTCGGTCACCTCGCCGAACCTGCGCCTCGCCTTCACCGGCCGCACCGGCGCACGGCTGCTGGACGGCCAGATCCAGGGCGACATCCTGCGGCTTGCCGCCTTCTCGCGCCTCGCCGGCCGCCCGCTGGCCGGCCAGGGCTATGTGGCGGCCACCCTCTCCGGCGATCCCTCGCAGGCTCTCACCCGCGCCGTGCTGAACGGCCGGGCCACCGGCCTCGCCCTCGGCGATCCCACCGCCGACCGCCTGGTCGGCCGCGAGGCGACCCTTGCCGGCACCATCATCCGCCGCCGCGAGGTGATGACGCTGGAGGGCGTGACGCTCGCCGGCCGCCACGTCACTGCCGGCCTCGACGGCACGCTCGGCGACGGGCGCATCGACCTGCGCGCGGCGCTCGCCCTGCCCGACCTCTCGCAGGTCGACCGGCAGCTCGCGGGCGCGGCGCGGGCCGATGCCCGCGTCACCGGCGACATGCTCGACCCCTCGGTAGCCCTGACGGTCGCGGCGCCCAGCGTGCGCGCCATGAACAGGCCGGTCCGCGACCTCCGCCTGGTGGTGGACGCCCGCACCCTCGGCTCGGCCCCCGCCTTCACCGTGACCGCCGGCGGCGACGTCGACGGCAAACCGCTGACCGCCGACATCGTCGCACGGGAGCAGGGCGCCGCCTGGGTGCTCGATCGGCTGAATGCCCGGCTGGGCTCGGTCTCCGCCGAGGGCCAGGGCCGGCTCTCCGAGGACCGGCTCGTCAGCGGCCGTCTCGCGGTCACGGCAGGCAATCTCGACGACCTCTCGCCCCTGGTGCTGACCCGCCTCTCGGGCAGCCTGCGCGCCACCGTCACGGCCGATGCCAGCGGCGGCCGGCAGTCCGTCACAGTCCAGGGAGACGGCCAGCGCATGGTCTTCGGCGCCGCCAGCCTCAACATCCTGCGCGCCGACCTGCGCGGCGACGACCTCTTCGCGGTGGACCGCCTCGTCGCCGCCGGCGAGACCGTCGAGCGCATCGAGCTGAAGGCCCAAGGCTCGCCCGAGGCGACCGCCATCACCCTGTCCGCCCGCGCCCGCGGCTTCGCGCTCGCCAGCGCCGGCCGCCTCGTGCCGGGCACGCCGAACCGCCTCGACCTGGCCTCCTTCACCGCGACGCGATCCGGCGCGCGCATCGCCCTCGCCCGTCCGGCGACGCTGACCTTCGAGGGCGGACAGGTGCGCACCGAACGCCTCACGGTCGCCCTGCAGGGTGGCGAGATCGAAGTTGCCGGGGCCTTCGGCGCCGATCTCGACGCCAGGATCACGGCGCGGCGCGTGCCGCTCGCCGCCGCCGACATCCTCATGCCGGGCACGGGCCTGCGGGGTACGCTGGATGCCAGCGCCACGCTGCGCGGTCCCGCCGCCGCCCCGCGCGGGCCCTTCGAGGCGACCGTCCGCGGCTTCAGCGCGCCCGCCACGCGCAATGCCGGCGTGCCTGCCCTCGACATCACCGCGCGCGGCGAGGCCCGGGGCGAGCGCGCCTCACTCGACGCCCGCATCACCGGCGGGCGCACCGTCGCCCTCACCCTCGGCGGCTCCGTGCCGCTGACGCCGGCCGGAGCGCTGGACGTGACCGTGCGCGGCATGCTCGACGCCGCCCTCGCCAACGCCCAGATTGCCGGCTCCGGCCAGCGCGTCACCGGCCGCCTCGCCATCGACGGCGCCCTGCGCGGCACCGCCACCAGCCCCGACATCCAGGGCACGGCCACCCTCTCCGGCGGTTCCTTCTCCGATCCCCTGAACGGCGTCGCCTTCACCGCCGTCGAGGGCCGCTTCACCGGGCGCGGCACCGCCATCGTGGTGGAGCGCCTCGCGGGCCGGGCCAAGAACGGCGGCACCGTCTCCGTCTCCGGCCGCATCGATGCCGACCCGCTGCGCGGCTTTCCGGCCGATCTGCGCATCGCCGCGCGCAACGCCGAACTCGTGTCCAGCGACATCGTCCAGCTGACCGCCAGCCTCGACCTTGCCGTGTCGGGCCCGCTGGCGACGGCTCCGCGGCTCTCCGGCCGCATCGACGTCGCCACCATCGAGGTGCGCGTGCCCGACCGCCTGCCCTCCACCGTCGAACCGCTTCGCGATGCGCGCCATGTCAACGCGCCGCCGCAGACCCGGGCGCGCCTCGCCCAGATCGCCCGCCAGCGCGCGGCGGCGACGCGCCGCGGCGGCGCCCCCTTCAACGCCACGCTGGACGTCGTCCTCGACGCGCCGGGCCGCGTCTTCGTGCGCGGCCGCGGCATCGACGCCGAACTCGGCGGGCAGCTGCGCCTCGCCGGGACCACCCGCGACATGCGCGCCAACGGCGCCTTCGAGCTGCGGCGCGGGCGACTGTCGCTGCTGACCCAGCGCCTCGACTTCACCCGCGGCCGCCTGACCTTCGGCGGCGGCGACCTCGTGCCCGACCTCGATTTCGTCGCCGAGACGCGGGCGACCGACATCACCGCCTCGGTCGGCATCACCGGCCGCGCGACGGAGCCGGAGTTCACGCTGTCCTCGACGCCGAGCCTGCCGCAGGACGAGGTGCTCTCGCGCCTGCTGTTCCAGCGCGCCGCGGCGGGGCTCTCCCCCTTCCAGGCGCTGCAGCTCGCACAGGCGGTGGCGGTGCTCTCGGGCGGCGGCGGCTCGGACGCCTTCGAGGCGACGCGACGCGCCCTCGGCGTCGACAATCTCGACGTCACCACCGGCGCCTCGGGCCCGGCGGTCGGCGTCTCGCGCGCCATCAACGAGCGCGTGCGCATCGGCGTTCGCACCGGCGCGAAGCCCGAGAACAGCACGGTGGGCGTCGACATCGACCTCACCCGCCGCATCCGCATCCAGACGGAGGTCGGGGCCGACGGCCGCGCCGCCGCCGGCATCGGCGCCGAGATCGAGTACTGAGGCCGCCCCGTGGGACGGCCAGGGCTCACTTCAGGAAGTGACCGCCGGCCACCATGAGGAGCGGGACCGGAAGGGCCGCGATGGCGACGGCCAGCAGGAAGCGGTCGGGCCTGAACATTCCGCTCATGCCGGCGATCAGTGCGATGCCGCCGCCACCGCCGATCAGCGCGTTGCCCGGCATGTTGACCGCGGCGATCAGCGTGAGGTCGCGGTGATCGACGAGCAGGCGCGCGATCCGGTTCGGTGCGATCTCGACCAGCGCCGCGACGCGCTCCTGGGGCGTCATCGCTCCCAGTCGCCGCACCATCTCGCTCGCAGGCTTGAGCCCGACGTAATCGAAGATGCCGGCCAGGCGCCCGAGCGGCATGTAGCGGCCGGCGACATAGGACATGGTGAGGGCGACGATGGTCGCGAGATAGACCGGCAGCGCCACGGCCGCGCCGAAGATGGCGAAGAGCGCCAGGCAGACCTCGATGCCGGGAACGAAGGGGATGGCCAGCAGGACGATGAAGAGCGCGAGGCCGAAGCCCAGCACAAGGCGGGCGGTCGGATCGTCGAGGTTCATGAGGTCGAGCCCGAGGCTCTGCTGCACCCACTTCCCGGCGAAATGGCCGCCCACGAGGATGAGGGCGTAGCAGGCGAGCACGGCGGCGATGCGCACCCATCGCGGTGCGGCCCCCGCAGACATGACCTGAGGGCGCGGTATGACGTCCTGGCGTTCGCTCACTGTCGGCGGCTCCGAACCGGGGGCAGAGGGGCGTCGCAGCGCGGGCTGAGAGAGAACGAACGCGACGCTTCACGGGAACCCGATACCGCTTCCTAGCGCAAGCGAATTACAGGACGGAGACGGCGCGGAGGGGTGCGGCATTTTGCTCGGCGCCCTGTCAACGCGTCGGAGGGCGCCGCGGTCTCCCGCGACGCCCTCCGGGGGTCGGCCTCGAGGATGTGGTCGTCCTCAGAAGTCCATGCCGCCGCCCGCCATGGCGGGGGCCGCCGCTTCCTTCTTCGGCTTCTCGGCGACCATGGCCTCGGTGGTGATCAGGAGGCCGGCGACCGAGGCCGCGTCCTGGATCGCCGTGCGCACGACCTTGGTCGGGTCGATGATGCCGAGCTTGAACATGTCGCCGTAGGTGTCGCCCTGGGCGTCGTAGCCGTGGGCGTAGTCGGCCTTGTCGGTGACCTTGCCGACCACGATCGAGCCCTCGACGCCGGCGTTCTCGGCGATCTGGCGGATCGGAGCCTCCAGCGCCTTGCGGACGATGTCGACGCCGGTGCGCTGGTCGTCGTTGGCGCCCTTGAGGCCCTCGAGCGCCTTGGCGGCACGCAGCAGGGCGACGCCGCCGCCCGGCAGGATGCCCTCCAGCACCGCCGCGCGGGTGGCGTTGAGGGCGTCGTCGACGCGGTCCTTCTTCTCCTTCACCTCGACCTCGGTCGCCCCGCCGACGCGGATCACCGCGACGCCGCCGGCGAGCTTGGCGAGGCGCTCCTGCAGCTTCTCGCGGTCGTAGTCGGAGGTCGTCTCCTCGATCTGCGCCTTGATCTGGGCGACGCGGGCGTCGATGTCCTTCTTCGAGCCGGCGCCGTCGACGATGGTCGTGGCCTCCTTCTCGATACGGACCTTCTTGGCCCGGCCCAGCATGTTGAGCGTGACGTTCTCCAGCTTGATGCCGAGATCCTCGGAGATCGCCGTGCCGCCGGTGAGGATCGCGATGTCCTCGAGCATGGCCTTGCGGCGGTCGCCGAAGCCCGGCGCCTTCACCGCCGCGATCTTCAGTCCGCCCCGCAGCTTGTTGACGACGAGGGTGGCGAGGGCCTCGCCCTCCACGTCCTCGGCGACGATGAGCAGCGGCTTGCCGGTCTGCACCACGGCTTCCAGAACGGGGAGCATGGCCTGCAGGCCGGTCAGCTTCTTCTCGTGGATGAGGACGTAGGGGTCCTCGAGCTCGGCCACCATCTTGTCGGTGTTGGTGACGAAATAGGGCGACAGGTAGCCGCGGTCGAACTGCATGCCCTCGACCACGTCGAGCTCGGTCTCGAGGCTCTTGGCCTCCTCCACCGTGATGACGCCCTCGTTGCCGACCTTCTGCATCGCCTCGGCGATCATCCGGCCGATGGAGGCGTCGCCGTTGGCGGAGATGGTGCCGACCTGCGCCACCTCGTCGGACTTCGTCACCTTGCGGGAGTTCTTCTCCAGCTCCTTCGTGACGGTCTCGACGGCGAGGTCGATGCCGCGCTTCAGGTCCATCGGGTTCATGCCCGCGGCGACCGACTTGGCGCCCTCGCGGACGATGGCCTGGGCGAGCACGGTGGCGGTGGTGGTGCCGTCACCGGCCGCGTCGTTCTGCTTGGACGCCACCTCGCGCACCATCTGGGCGCCCATGTTCTCGAACTTGTCGGCGAGCTCGATCTCCTTGGCGACGGTGACGCCGTCCTTGGTGATGCGCGGGGCGCCGAAGCTCTTCCTTCGGGCCGAGGGTCACCTTGACCGCATTGGCCAGGATGTCGACGCCGCGGATCATCTTCTCGCGCGCGTCCTGCGAAAACTTCACGTCTTTCGCAGCCATGGTTCCTCACTCCTTGGATTGAGACGTTGAGGGGTGGTGGGTGGACAAGGCCCCGGTCAGGCGGCCTTCTTCAGGGTCGCCGAAGCCTCGACGATGCCCATGATGTCGCTCTCCTTCATGATCAGGTAGTCGACACCGTCGATCTTCACCTCGGTGCCGGACCACTTGCCGAAGAGCACGACGTCGCCCGCCTTCACGTCGAGGGCGATGAGTTCGCCGCGCTCGTTGCGCCCGCCCGGGCCGACGGCGATCACCTCGCCCTCCTGTGGCTTCTCCTTGGCGGTGTCGGGGATGATGATGCCGCCGCGGGTCTTCTCCTCGGCGTCGATGCGCCGGACGACGACACGGTCATGCAGTGGCCGAAACTTCATGAGTTCCTCCAGGTCTTGATCATCGCATGTGGATGGGCGGGACCCGATGCGAGGGTCGGCGCGTATCCGCGCGCGGCGCCTCCGGCATCCCGTCCGGGCGATGAGGTAGGAAAGGGCTTTTTGGCCCGCAAGACCCTGTCAGCACTTTTTTCAGACGAGTGCTAACAAGCTGATTTCAATGATGAAATGGAACTTTCGGCTTGCCATGGCGCTGATGTTGCGTTGCGATGGGATTCGTCATCCGGCAAAGGAGGTTCACGCATGGCATCGGCAGATTTCGCCCGCCAGATGGAGGGCTACGGGCTGACCACCGCAGGCATTCTCTACCGCCTGCCCGACCACCCGACGATCCTCCAGGAATATGTCTGGCAGGCCTATGACCTCGCCCCCCGCTTTCCCGAACTGAAGCGCTTCCTCGCCTTCTGGCAGGCCGAGCTGGAGGGCAAGCTCTACCGGGTGACGGTGGCGCACAAGGACCTCGTCGGACCGGCGGAACTGCACGCCGTGGGCGCGGAGTTCCGACTCCACTGAGCGCGCAGGGCGTCTGCGACGCTCCACCGACGGGCTTTTCCGGAGGCCCGGAGGGTCTTTCTTTGTCCTTTCCGCCCGTCCGGTCGCGGCCACCGGGACGGCGTCGCCCTGGCCGCCGTCGTCTCTCGTCTCCCGGTTGAGGAGGCTCCCTTGACTCTCCCTCGGAGAGTCTCTCTCTTAGAGAACGAAACGGGAACAATCATGACCGCGCGACGCGACACCCTCGCGGCGCTGAAGGGCACCCTTGCGCGTCTCGAGCGGGGGGGTCTGCCCTCGGCGTCGCCGCATTTCTCCCTCGGCTCGGAAGGGCTCGACGGGCTGCTCGGCGGCGGGCTGGCGCGGGCGGCGCTGCACGAGGTCTTCGCCGGGAGTCCCGCCCATGGCCCGGCCGCCACCGGATTCGCCCTCGGTCTGGCGCTGCGAGCGGCGCCGTCCGCGCCCGTGGTCTGGGTCCGCCAGCGCATGCTCGACCAGGAATTCGGCCGCCCCTACGGCCACGGCATCGCCGCCCTCGGCCTCGACCCCGGCCGTCTCGTGCTCGTCCGGGCGCGGGATGCGGAGGCCGTGCTGAAGGCGACCCACGACGCCGCCCGCTGCGGCGCCGTCGGCGTGGTCCTCGCCGAAATCTGGGGCGCGCCGAAGGTCCTCGACCTCACCGCCAGCCGTCGCCTGTCCATGGCCGCCGCCGAGAGCGGCGTCACCGTCATCGCCACGCGCACCGCCGCGGAGCCCTCAGCCTCCGCCGCCCAGTCGCGCTGGCAGGTGCGGGCCATGGCCTCCGAGGCGGCGGAGGCCGGCCTGCCGGGCCTGCCGGCCTTCCTCGTCACCCTGCTGCGCCACCGGGCCGGCATTCCTCCCCGCGACTGGCCCATGGAGTGGGATCGTGAACACCGTCGCTTCCGCGAGCGGACGGCGCTACCTCGCCGTCTGGATGCCCTTCCTGGCGACCGAGCGGCTGCGCCGCAAGCACCCACCCTCCCCTTCCGGCGCGCCGGATGAGGCCCCGCTCGTCCTCACCGAGAAGGTCGGCGGCGCCCTGCTCCTCGCCGCCGTCGACGCGAAGGCGCGTGCCCTCGGCCTCGCCCCTGGGCAGAAGCTCGCCGACGCCCGCGCCTGCATCCCCGCGCTGGTCGCCCTGGAGCACGACCGGGACGCCGACCGCCGCTTCCTGGAGCGCCTCGCCGACGCCGCCGACCGCTACACGCCCCTCGTGGCGCTGGAGCCGCCGGAGGGCTTCGTCCTCGACATCACCGGCTGCGCCCATCTCTTCGGCGGCGAGGCGGCGCTGCGCAGCGATCTCCTGCGCCGCCTCGCCGGCGCCGGGCTGACGGCGCGCGCCACCATCGCCGGCACGCCGGAGGCCGCCTCCGCCCTCGCCCGCTACACCACCTGCGATCGCGTGCCCCCCGGCGGCGAGGCGATGGCGGTGGCGCCCCTGCCCGTCATCGCCCTCGGCATCGATCCCGCCGTCGCCCTGGCGCTCATCCGCGCCGGGCTGAAGACGATCGGCGCCCTCGCGGCCCGGCCGGGCGACATCCTCGTCGCCCGCTTCGGGGCGCTGCTGGCGACGCGGCTGCGCCGGGTCACCGGCCGCGAGGACACGCGCCTGACGCCGCGCCGGGCGGTGGCGGCCTGCATGGTCGAGCGCCGTTTCGCCGAACCGGTGGGCCGGCGCGAGGACCTCCTCGGCGCCCTCGGCCTCATCCTCGGCACGGCCGGCGCGACGCTGGAGGAGCGCGGCGAGGGCGGACGGCTCTTCGAGGCGAGCTTCTTCCGCACCGACGGCGTCGTCCGCCGCATCGCGGTGGAGACGGGCGAGGCGACGCGCGAAGCGGCAGCCCTCATCCGCCTCTTCGCCGAGAAGATGCACCTCATCGACGACCCCTCCGACCCCGGCTTCGGCTTCGATCTCATCCGCCTCGCCGTCCTGCGCACGGAGGCGCAGGCGCAGCGCCAGGCGCAGTTCGACGGCCGCGGCGAGGCCGACCGCGAGACCGTCGCCCTCATCGACCGGCTGGTCGCCCGCTTCGGCCGCGACAGCGTCGTGCGCCTCGTCGACCGCCACTCCCACATTCCCGAACGGGCCGAGGCCATGCGGCCGGCCATCGCCGTCGGCGCCACGCTGGCCTGGCCGGCCATGCGCGCCGCGCGCCCCCTCACCCGGCCGCTCCAGCTCTTCGACCCGCCGCAGCCCATCGAGACCCTCGCCGAGGTGCCGGACGGGCCGCCGGCGACCTTCCACTGGCGCCGCACCACCCACCAGATTGCCCGCGCCGAAGGCCCCGAGCGCATCGCCACCGAATGGTGGCGCGACGGCGAGAGCGCCCTGACGCGCGACTATTACTGCCTCGAGGACCGCGAGGGCCGCCGCTTCTGGGTCTTCCGCCAGGGCCTCTACGGCGCCGAGACCACCGCGCCGCGCTGGTTCGTCCACGGGCTCTTCGCGTGAGGCCGCCCATGGGCTCTCATGAACCGGCCTATGCCGAGCTCGCCACCCACTCGAATTTCTCCTTCCTGCGCGGCGCCTCCCACGCCCGCGACCTCGTGCTCACCGCCCTCGCCCTGGGCCATTCCGGCATCGGCATCGCCGACCGCAACACGGTCGCCGGCGTGGTGCGCGCCCATGCCTTCCTGAAGGAGATCCGGACCGACGGCCTCATCCCTCCGGACAAGGTCAAGGAGGGCTCGTCCCCCGGCGAGTTCGTCTGGGTCGACATGCCCCAGGCCGGCGCCCTCGGCTTCACGCCGGAGGCCTTCAAGGCGGCGGCGGAGCGCTTCCGGCTGGCCGTCGGCACGCGCTTCGTCTTCTGCGACGGATCGCCGGAGGTGATCGCCTATCCGGCCAACCGGCGTGGCTGGGGCCGCATCTGCCGGCTCCTCACCACCGGCAACCTGCGGGGCGGCAAGGGCGACTGCCGCCTCACCCTCGACGATCTCGTCGCCGACACCCGCGACCTCCTGCTGATCCTCATGCCGGGCGAGGACGAGGCGGATTGGGAAGCGCCGCTGCGCGTCCTCGCCGAGGCCGCGCCCGGCCAGCTCTGGCTCGGCGCCACTATGGGCCGGAGCGGCGAGGACCGCCGCCGCCTCTTCCGCCTTCGGGCCCTCGGCGAGGCGGTGGGCGTGCCGCTCCTCGCCGTCAACGACGCGCTCTACCACGACCCCGCCCAGCGCGACCTGCAGGACGTGCTCACCTGCATCCGCGAGGGCGTCACCATCGAGGAGGCCGGCTTCCGCCTCGCCGCCAATGCCGAGCGCCACCTGAAGCCGCCGCAGGAAATGGCGCGGCTCTTCCGCGACTGCCCCGAGGCCGTCGCCGAGACGCAGCACCTGCTGGCGCGCATGGACTTCTCGCTGGCCGAGCTGAAATACGAATATCCGGAGGAGCCGGTGCCGCCCGGCTGGACGCCCCAGGGCTGGCTGGAAAAGATCACCTGGGAGCGCGCCGTCCACCGCTATGGCGGCGCGGTTCCGGCGAAGGTGGAGAAGCTCCTCGCCGAGGAACTCGCCCTCATCGCCAGCCTCGACTATGCCCGCTACTTCCTCACCATCGTCGACATCGTCCGCGTCGCCGAGGACAAGGGCATCCTCTGCCAGGGCCGCGGCTCCGCCGCCAATTCCGCCGTCTGCTACGTGCTCGGCATCACCGCCGTGGACCCCAACGACCACGACCTGCTCTTCGCCCGCTTCATCTCGTCGGAACGACGCGAGCCGCCGGACATCGACGTCGATTTCGAGCACGAGCGGCGCGAGGAGGTCATCCAGCACATCTATGGCCGCTACGGCCGCGAGCGCGCCGGCATCGCCGCCACCGTCATCAGCTACCGGCCGCGCAGCGCCATCCGCGAGGTCGGCAAGGCCCTCGGCCTCACCGAGGACGTCACCGGCCGCCTCGCCGGCATGGTCTGGGGCTCATGGGGCACCGCCATCGGCGACCACTATGTGCGCGAGGCGGGCCTCGACCCGGCCAATCCGCTGATCCGCCGCGCCGTCGGCCTCGCCGAACGCCTCATCGGATTTCCCCGCCACCTCTCCCAGCATGTCGGCGGCTTCGTGCTGACGGGCGCCCGGCTCGACGAGACGGTGCCCATCGGCCCCGCCGCCATGCCCGACCGCACCTTCATCGAATGGGACAAGGACGACATCGACGCCCTCGGCCTGATGAAGGTCGACGTGCTGGCGCTGGGCATGCTCACCTGCATCCGCAAGGCCTTCGCCCTGCTGCGCGACACCGGCGGTCCGGACCTCGATCTCTTCAACGTGCCGCCGGGCGACCCCGCCGTCTACGAGATGCTCTGCCGCGGCGATTCCATCGGCGTCTTCCAGGTGGAGAGCCGGGCGCAGATCAACATGCTGCCACGCCTGAAACCGCGCAATCTCTACGATCTCGTCATCCAGGTCGCCATCGTCCGCCCGGGCCCCATCGAGGGCGACATGGTCCATCCCTACCTGAAGCGGCGGAGCGGTCTCGAACCCGTCGTCTATCCCTCGCCGGCACCGGGCCATGGCGATCCCGACGAGCTCTACCAGGTGCTCAACAAGACCTGCGGCGTGCCGCTGTTCCAGGAACAGGCCATGCGCCTCGCCATGGTGGCGGCGAAGTTCACCGCCGACGAGGCCAACGGCCTGCGCCGGGCCATGGCGACCTTCCGCAATGTCGGCACGATCGGCCGGTTCGAAAAGCTGATGACGGGGCGGATGGTGGCGCGCGGCTATGAGCCCGCCTTCGCCCAGCGCTGCTTCGACCAGATCAAGGGCTTCGGCAGCTACGGCTTTCCCGAGAGCCACGCCGCCTCCTTCGCCAAGCTGGTCTACATCTCCTCCTGGATCAAATGCCACCACCCCGCGATCTTCGCCTGCGCGCTCCTCAACGCCCAGCCCATGGGCTTCTACGCGCCGGCCCAGATCGTCCGCGACGCGCGCGAGCACGGCGTCGAGGTCCGCCCCGTCGACGTCAATCACAGCCTCTGGGACAACGGCCTCGAGCCAGGCCGCGACGGCCATGCTCTGCGCCTCGGCTTCCGCCAGCTCGACGGCTTCCACGAGGCCTGGGCCGAGAGGCTGGTGGCGGCGCGCACGCGCCCCTTCGCCGACGTGGAGGATCTCGCCCGCCGCTGCGCCCTTCCCGCGCGGGCGCTGCACATTCTCGCCGATGCCGACGCCTTCCGCTCCATCGGCCTCGACCGGCGCGAGGCGCTGTGGGCGGTGCGGCGCCTGCCCGACGACCGGCCGCTGCCGCTCTTCGCCGCGGCGGATGCCCGCGAGCTCGGCGACGAGGCCGACGCCCTCCTGCCCGCCATGCCGCTGTCGGAACACGTCGTCGCCGACTACCAGACGGCGCGGCTGTCGCTGAAGGCCCATCCGCTGTCCTTCCTGCGCGGGAGCCTCGCCGCCGAGGGCATCGCGACCTGTGCCGCGATATCAGCCGCCGCCAACGGCGCGCGGGCCCGCGTGGCCGGCGTCGTGCTGGTGCGCCAGCGGCCGGGCAAGGGCACCGCCGTCTTCATCACCCTGGAGGACGAGACGGGCATCACCAACGTGGTGCTCTGGGCCCGGCGGATGGAGCGCTTCCGCCGCGCCATCATGGGGGCGCGGCTGCTCATGGTCGACGGCCTGGTGCAGCGCAGCCCCGAGGGCGTCGTCCACCTCATGGCCGAGGACATCATCGACCGCACGGCCGATCTCCAGCGCCTGTCGGAGGATCCGATGCGCGACAGCCTCGCCCGTGCCGACGAGGTGTCGCGGCCGCAATATCCGCGCGGCGGCGGCCGCCACCCGCGCGACGTCAGGGTGCTGCCGAAGTCACGCGACTTCCACTGACCGCGCCGTCGCCTCGTCGACCGAGGCCACGTCGAAGCCGTGCGGCGCCTCGCCCCGGCGCCAGATGTCGACCATGCCCTCGTAGGCGCGGCCGAGATGGACGGCGAAGCGGTCGGGATCGAAGAGCGGGACGCTGTCGCGGCCGCGGACCAGCGCCTCGCGCAGGGCGCGCGCCGTGCCGGGATCGTTGCCTATGGCGATGGCCTTGGCCTTGTACTCGTCGAAGCTCCCGGCGACGAGTTGCTCCATGCCCGCAGCCCTCAGAATGCTGCCCGAGACGCGCGAGACGAAGCTGCGGCCGGACAGCGCCAGGAGCGGCGCGCCCATCCACAGGGCGTCGCTCGCGGTGGTGTGCGAGCCGACGGGGAAGGTGTCGAGCGCGAGGTCGACGAGGCCGTAGCGGGCGAGATGATATTCGTTGTCCATGACCGGCCCGAAGACCAGCCGGGTCGGATCGACGCCGTGCTCCTCCGCGCGCGTGCGCAGGCGCTCGCCGATCACCGGGTCCTTCGACAAGAGCCAGAGCACCGAGCCGGGAACGCCCTTCAGGATGTCCATCCAGGCGGCGAAGAGCGTGCCGCCGACCTTGTAGACATGGTTGAACGAGGCGAAGACGAAGCCGGTCTCCGGCAGCCCGACCATCTCTCGCGTCGGCGTCTCCACCACCGTGCGGCTGCGCCGGTTCGGCTGGTAGCAGTCCGGCAGCCGCACCACGGCTTCCGAATAGTCCGCCTCGGCGCCCCGCGGGATGATGAAGGGGTCGGCGATGATGTAGTCGGTCTCGGCGAGGCCATAGGTGCCGGGATAGCCGAGCCAGTTCACCTGGATCGGCGCCGCCCGGTACTTCAGCAGGCTGAGGCGCGACCCGCCCGTATAGCCCTTGAGGTCGACGAGGACGTGGATGCCGTCGCGGCGGATCATCTCGGCGATCTCGCTGTCCGAGAGCTCGGACACCTCCTCGAAGCGCTCGAATGCGGCCCTCGCCCGAACGCGCTCGGCATCTTCGGGCACGCTGTCGTAGGAATAGGCGACAATTTCGAAACGGCTGCGATCCGTGCGCTCAAGCGTCTCGACGAGGAGTTTCATGGTCGCGTGATTGTGGAAATCGTTGGAGAAGTAGCCGATCCGCAGTCGCTCTCCCACATCCGGCGCCGGCGGCAGGGGGACGGCGAGCGGCTCTGTCGGACCTGCCAGCGCCCGGGCCCGTCGCTCGGAGGAGGCGCGCTGGACGAGCGGGTCGTCGCTCATGGCGAGCACCATGAACGGTGAAAGCCCGGCCTTGCCGACGGTC
Source organism: Rhizobiales bacterium Ga0077556 (assembly GCA_001464235.1). Lineage (GTDB taxonomy): Bacteria > Pseudomonadota > Alphaproteobacteria > Rhizobiales > Phreatobacteraceae > Phreatobacter. Next base: position 26,249 of record LNFH01000371.1, read on the forward strand.
TCCGACAGCGGCTCCAGCGCAGCAATGATCTCCTCGGCGAAATCCATGTCCGCCACATGGGTCGCCGAGTGGGCCACGGTCGTCAGCAGCGCCGCATGGTCCGGCATGCGTTCCTTGAGGATGCGGCCGAGATCGACGACCTGCTGATGCGCTGCGGCATCGTAGAGGAGGTCCACAAGGCGCGTCAGCACATCCAGCCGCGCGCCCGTGGCGGAGGCGAGAGCGGCCTGGGCCTGAACCGCACCGAGTTTATCCTCGGAGGCCATGAGCGCCATGATCTTGAACATCGCGGCCCAATGGTCGTCGGGAACCAGCGCCAGAACCTTGTCGGCGCCGGCGACGGCCTCGCGATGTCGCCCGGACTGAACATGCTGCCCGATGTCGTAGAGGTGCAGGACGGCACTCAGGTCCTCGAGGCGCATGCCCAGGGCGAAGGCGGATTCGGTCGCAGCGCCTGCAGTATCGAACACAGGGCCGAGGGGCAGCCAGACGTGCGCGTCCCTGTCGGCAGACAGGGCCTGCTGCGCCCGGGCGAGCGCCCCGTCGTAGTCGGCCCGCGCCATGGCGATCATCATGCTGACGGCATCGATCTTGGGATGACGGGCGATCCGCTCCAGATGGGCGACGATCTGCGCCGCGCTGTCAAAGTTTCCGGCGCGGGCCATGCACCAGGCGAAGCTGAGAAAGGCGTCGGCGCGGGCGGGATCACTCCGGGCGAGGGACAGCCAGAGCTGGCTCGCGGCCATCAGATCCCCGCGGGAGAGATGAGCGGCCGCCAGCGCATCGATCGTGTCCGGATCCGTCCCCGAACTGTGGCGCGCAATGAAGTCGGATGCATCGTCCTGGATGGCGAGGGCCCGGGCTGCGAGATCCCGATGCGCGCCGACTGCCGGCTGCGCCAGACCGAGCTGGCGGGCGATGCGCAAAGCGATGGAGGCTTCGCCGCGGACGAGGGCCGCTTCGGCGCACCGGGTGGCATAATCCACCGCATGCTTGAGCGTTCGGTCGTCCAGGGGACGGGCCCACTCCAGCGATCTGGCCATTCTCGCCTCCGGCGCCGATAGATTCGCAGGGCGCGACCGCCCGCTGCGGCACTCTTGGTGAGGATGGTTAACAGAGCGCTAATCCACTGCGCTAAAGCGAAAAGGGCGGCCCGAGGGCCGCCCTTCCGGGATCTCCGGCTGAGGAGGGATCAGCGGAGGAACTGGAGGACCTGCTGGTCGCCCTGGGAGGCGAAGGACAGGGCCGAGGTGGCGAGCTGGGCGCGGGTGTTGAGCGCCAGGAGGTTCGCACCTTCCTCGTTCTGGTCGGCGAGGGTGAGGTTGTCCATCGACTTGGTGAAGTCCTGGCGGTTCTGCACCACCGAGAGGTTCGAACCGAAGGCCGAGGACTGCGACCGCAGCGAGCTCATCGCCGTGGACAACTTGCCCAGAATGGCGTCGAGGCTGGAGTCGGAGTCGGCGACCGAGGCGGCCTGGACGTCGATGCCGAGGTTGGTCGAGTTGATGGGATCACCACCCTTCGACTGGATCGTGATCGACGACGAGCCGGTCTCGTTGAAGGTGATGGCCAGGGCGTCGCCGCGCAGCAGGTTGATGCCGTTGAAGGAGGCGTCTTCCGCGGTGCGGTCGAGC